>NZ_CP029254.1:2295000-2547500 GCF_003122365.1 Streptomyces spongiicola | reverse complement strand
GTAAGTGAGAGCGCGGCAGTGAGACTGTGGGGGATAAGCTCCATGGTCGAGAGGGAAACAGCCCAGAGCATCGACTAAGGCCCCTAAGCGTACGCTAAGTGGGAAAGGATGTGGAGTCGCAGAGACAACCAGGAGGTTGGCTTAGAAGCAGCCATCCTTGAAAGAGTGCGTAATAGCTCACTGGTCAAGTGATTCCGCGCCGACAATGTAGCGGGGCTCAAGCGTACCGCCGAAGTCGTGTCATTGCGATATGTGCCCCCAACGGGGATCGTGATGGGTAGGGGAGCGTCGTGTGCCGGGTGAAGCAGCCGTGGAAGCGAGTTGTGGACGGTTCACGAGTGAGAATGCAGGCATGAGTAGCGATACACACGTGGGAAACGTGTGCGCCGATTGACTAAGGGTTCCTGGGTCAAGCTGATCTGCCCAGGGTAAGTCGGGACCTAAGGCGAGGCCGACAGGCGTAGTCGATGGACAACCGGTTGATATTCCGGTACCCGCTTTGAAACGCCCAGTATCGAGCCCATTTATGCTAAGGCCGTGAAGCCGTCGGCTGAGTCTTCGGACGAGGTCGGAGTGGTGGAGCCGCTGACCCGAGGTGGTAGTAGGTAAGCGATGGGGTGACGCAGGAAGGTAGTCCAGCCCGGGCGGTGGTTGTCCCGGGGTAAGGGTGTAGCCCGAGAGATAGGTAAATCCGTCTCTCATGTGGGTGAGACCTGATGCCGAGCCGATTGTGGTGAAGTGGATGATCCTATGCTGTCGAGAAAAGCCTCTAGCGAGTTTCATGGCGGCCCGTACCCTAAACCGACTCAGGTGGTCAGGTAGAGAATACCGAGGCGTTCGGGTGAACTATGGTTAAGGAACTCGGCAAAATGCCCCCGTAACTTCGGGAGAAGGGGGGCCACGCCTGGTGATCCGATTTACTCGGTGAGCTGGGGGTGGCCGCAGAGACCAGCGAGAAGCGACTGTTTACTAAAAACACAGGTCCGTGCGAAGCCGTAAGGCGATGTATACGGACTGACGCCTGCCCGGTGCTGGAACGTTAAGGGGACCGGTTAGCTCCATTTCGGTGGGGCGAAGCTGAGAACTTAAGCGCCAGTAAACGGCGGTGGTAACTATAACCATCCTAAGGTAGCGAAATTCCTTGTCGGGTAAGTTCCGACCTGCACGAATGGCGTAACGACTTCTCGACTGTCTCAACCATAGGCCCGGTGAAATTGCACTACGAGTAAAGATGCTCGTTTCGCGCAGCAGGACGGAAAGACCCCGGGACCTTTACTACAGTTTGATATTGGTGTTCGGTTCGGCTTGTGTAGGATAGGTGGGAGACTGTGATGCTTGGACGCCAGTTCAGGTGGAGTCGTCGTTGAAATACCACTCTGGTCGTGCTGGATGTCTAACCTGGGTCCGTGATCCGGATCAGGGACAGTGTCTGATGGGTAGTTTAACTGGGGCGGTTGCCTCCTAAAGGGTAACGGAGGCGCCCAAAGGTTCCCTCAGCCTGGTTGGTAATCAGGTGTTGAGTGTAAGTGCACAAGGGAGCTTGACTGTGAGACCGACGGGTCGAGCAGGGACGAAAGTCGGGACTAGTGATCCGGCGGTGGCTTGTGGAAGCGCCGTCGCTCAACGGATAAAAGGTACCCCGGGGATAACAGGCTGATCTTCCCCAAGAGTCCATATCGACGGGATGGTTTGGCACCTCGATGTCGGCTCGTCGCATCCTGGGGCTGGAGTCGGTCCCAAGGGTTGGGCTGTTCGCCCATTAAAGCGGTACGCGAGCTGGGTTTAGAACGTCGTGAGACAGTTCGGTCCCTATCCGCTGTGCGCGTAGGAGTCTTGAGAAGGGCTGTCCCTAGTACGAGAGGACCGGGACGGACGAACCTCTGGTGTGCCAGTTGTCCTGCCAAGGGCATGGCTGGTTGGCTACGTTCGGGAGGGATAACCGCTGAAAGCATCTAAGCGGGAAGCCTGCTTCGAGATGAGGGCTCCCACCCACTTGATGGGGTAAGGCTCCCAGTAGACGACTGGGTTGATAGGCCGGATATGGAAGCCAGGTGACTGGTGGAGTTGACCGGTACTAATAGGCCGAGGGCTTGTCCTCAGTTGCTCGCGTCCACTGTGTTAGTTCTGAAGTAACGAACATGCCGAGACCGTATACCGCCGGTGGTGGGGTGCTGGTCGGCTGGTTCGATGTTTTCATAGAGTTTCGGTGGTCATAGCGTTAGGGAAACGCCCGGTTACATTTCGAACCCGGAAGCTAAGCCTTTCAGCGCCGATGGTACTGCAGGGGGGACCCTGTGGGAGAGTAGGACACTGCCGAACGATTGTTGAGGGGAAGCCCCGGGCCTTACGGCCCGGGGCTTTTCCGCGTTCCGGACGGTCTGCCGGACATGATCGACTGTTACCCCTGCGTACACGGCTCTTCCCGCTGAAGGTAAGGTCAGGGGGTATCGTTGGTTCGTTCGGCAGGAGGCTCCCGGGTGGAGGTCCAGGAGACCCGTGTTCAGACCGACCGAGTACTCACCATCCCCAACATCCTCAGCATGGCCCGCCTGCTCGGAGTCCCGCTGTTCCTGTGGCTGATCCTCCTGCCCGAGTTCGGCGGACCGAGAGCGGACGGCTGGGCGCTTCTCGTGCTCGCACTGAGCGGCATCAGCGACTATCTGGACGGGAAGCTCGCCCGTCGATGGAACCAGATCAGCAGCCTCGGCCGGATCCTCGATCCCGCGGCGGACCGCCTCTACATCCTTTCCACCATCGTGGGTCTGACCTGGAGGGGCATCCTGCCTCTCTGGTTGACCGTGGCTCTTCTGGCGCGGGATCTGATACTGCTCGTGATGGTGGGAATCCTGCGCCGGCACGGCTATCCGCCTCCCCAGGTGAACTTTCTCGGCAAGGCGGCTACCTTCAACTTGATGTATGCGTTCCCGCTCCTGCTGCTCAGCGACGGAGACGGGTGGCTCGCGTCACTCGCCGAAGTTTTCGGATGGGCGTTCGCAGGATGGGGTACAACTCTGTACTGGTGGGCAGGGATCCTCTATGTGGTCCAGGTCCGCCGACTCGTCAAGGCCGACGCCGTGGCCGATTGAGCCGTACGCACGGAGCCGTGCAGGGTCCCACCGGTCCGCATGAGAACTGGAGAGGGGCCTGCCCGGACGGGTGAAGTCGGCTGGACCGTCGTCTCTTCAAGGAGGACGCTTCCGACATGAAGGCCGTCGTGATGGCTGGTGGCGAAGGAACACGACTTCGCCCCATGACCTCGAGCATGCCCAAGCCACTGCTGCCGGTGGTCAACAGGCCGATCATGGAGCATGTGCTGCGCCTGCTCAAGCGGCACGGGCTCACTGAGACGGTCGTGACCGTCCAGTTCCTCGCCTCCCTCGTCAAGAACTACTTCGGCGACGGGGAGGAACTCGGGATGGAACTCACCTATGCGCACGAGGAGAAGCCTCTCGGTACCGCCGGCAGTGTGAAGAACGCGGAAGAGGCGCTGAAGGACGACGCGTTTCTCGTCATTTCCGGAGACGCGCTCACCGACTTCGACCTGTCCGATCTCGTCAGGTTCCACAAGGAGAAGGGCGCACTCGTCACGGTGTGCCTGACCCGGGTGCCGAATCCCCTCGAATTCGGCATCACGATCGTGGACGAACAGGGAAAGGTCGAGCGGTTCCTGGAGAAACCCACCTGGGGTCAGGTCTTCTCGGACACCGTGAACACCGGCATCTACGTGATGGAGCCCGAGGTCTTCGACTACGTCGAACCCGATGTCCCCGTCGACTGGTCCGGTGACGTCTTCCCGCAGCTGATGAAGGAAGGCAAGCCGATCTACGGCTATATCGCCGAAGGCTACTGGGAGGACGTCGGCACACACGAGAGCTATGTGAAGGCTCAGGCCGACGTTCTCGAGGGCAAGGTCGACGTGGAGGTCGACGGCTTCGAGATCTCGCCCGGTGTCTGGGTCGCCGAGGGCGCGGAGGTCCATCCGGACGCCGTGCTGCGGGGCCCCCTCTACGTCGGTGACTACGCCAAGGTCGAAGCGGGCGCGGAGATCCGTGAGCACACCGTGGTCGGGTCCAACGTGGTCGTGAAGTCAGGAGCGTTCCTGCACCGGGCCGTCGTCCACGACAACGTGTACGTCGGGCCGCACAGCAATCTGCGCGGCTGCGTCGTCGGCAAGAACACCGACATCATGCGCGCCGTGCGGATCGAGGACGGCGCGGTCGTCGGCGACGAGTGCCTCATCGGCGAGGAGTCCATCGTCCAGGGCAACGTGCGGATCTATCCGTTCAAGACGATCGAGGCCGGGGCCTTCGTCAACACCTCGGTGATCTGGGAGTCGCGCGGTCAGGCGCATCTGTTCGGGGCCCGCGGGGTATCGGGAATCCTCAACGTCGAGATCACGCCGGAACTGGCCGTGAGGCTCGCTGGGGCCTACGCCACGACCCTCAAGAAGGGAGCGACCGTCACCACGGCCCGTGACCACTCCCGGGGTGCGCGCGCCCTGAAACGGGCGGTGATCTCCGCACTCCAGGCCAGTGCCATCGACGTGCGGGACCTGGAGAACGTGCCGCTGCCGGTCGCCCGGCAGCAGACGGCCCGCGGCAGCGCCGGCGGCATCATGATCCGGACCTCCCCCGGTGTCCCGGACTCGGTCGACATCATGTTCTTCGACGAACGCGGCGCCGACCTGTCGCAGGGCGGCCAGCGGAAGCTCGACCGCGTGTACGCGCGGCAGGAGTACCGGCGTGCCTTCCCGGGAGAAGTCGGAGACCTCTTCTTCCCGGCGAGCATCTACGACTCGTACACGGGCTCGCTGCTGCGCGACGTCGACACCACCGGGATCGCGGAGGCCGGGCTCAAGGTCGTCATCGACGCGTCGAACGGCAGCGCCGGCCTCGTGCTGCCGAGCCTGCTCGGCAGGCTCGGCGTGGACACGCTGACGATCAACCCCGGGCTCGACGAGTCGCGGCCGACCGAGACGCTCGAGCAGCGCCGTCAGGGACTGGTGCGGCTCGGTGAGATCGCGGCGTCCGCGCGTGCCGCCTTCGGCGTGCGCTTCGACCCCGTCGGCGAGCGGCTGTCGTTCGTCGACGAGCGCGGCCGGATCGTGGAGGACGACCGGGCGCTTCTGGTCATGCTGGACCTCGTGGCCGCGGAACGCCGCAGCGGCAGGGTGGCGCTGCCGGTGACGACGACCCGCATCGCCGAGCAGGTCGCCGCCTACCACGGCACCCAGGTGGAGTGGACGACCACGTCCCCCGACGATCTCACCCGGGTCTGCCGCGAGGAGTCGACCGTCTTCGGCGGCGACGGCCGAGGCGGCTTCATCATCCCGGAGTTCAGCAGCGTCTTCGACGGACCGGCCGCGTTCGTCCGGCTGCTCGGCCTGGTGGCGCGCACCCAGCTCACACTGAGTCAGATCGACGCCCGCATTCCGCGGGCCCATGTGCTCCGCAAGGACATCGCGACGCCGTGGGCGGTCAAGGGCCTCGTGATGCGCAGGGTCGTCGAGGCCGCCGGCGACCGCTCCGTGGACACCACCGACGGTGTCCGCGTGGTGGAGGCGGACGGGCGCTGGGTGCTGGTGCTGCCCGACCCGTCCGAGGCCGTCACCCATCTGTGGGCCGAGGGCCCCGACGACGCGTCGGCCCGGGCGCTGCTGGGCGAGTGGTCCGCGGTCGTGGAAGGCGCAGGTGACGCCGCCGGGCAGTGAGGACGCCGGTGGACGGACCGCGGTGCGCCGGGAAGCGGTAGGCTCGGCTTCCCGGCGCAACCACGGGCCCATTCGGCGGTAGCGGTCACGACGTGCGACGATGTGCGGCATGCCGCAGCAGCCCCCCGATCCGAGCGCCGTCTCGCCGCCGCGTCCCGACGCGTCCATGTCGCTGCTGAACAACGTCATGGACCACAGTCTCGACGACGGTTACGCGGAGGCGGCTGCCCGCAGGAAGGCGGAGGGCGGGGCGCTGCCCCAGACCCTGAGGGCCAAGCTGTGGCTGGCGGCCGGGCTGGTGCTGGCTGCCCTGGTGGTCACGCTCGGAGCGGCTCAGGCGCGGATATCGGCACCCGTCGTGGCGAAGGAACGTGAAGAACTCATCGACCGTATCGAGGCCGAGACCGCGGCCGCCGACGAACTGGAGCAGAACGTCGACCGGCTCCGCGAGGAGGTCGGTGAGCGGCAGCGCAGGGCGCTCCAGCACCAGGGAGGGGACCTGGGATCCCTCGTGGCCCTGCTCTCCGGCGCGACGGAGGTGACCGGGCGGGGGATCAAGCTCGTCGTCGACGACGCCAAGGGCAGCGAGGCGGACGGCGGCGGCCCTCGGGAGAGCGGCGGCTTCTCCGACACCGGCCGGGTCCGCGACCGGGACATGCAGCGCGTCGTCAACGGACTCTGGGAGTCCGGCGCGGAGGCCGTCGCGATCAACGGGCAGCGGCTGACGGCCCTGTCCGCGATCAGGGCCGCCGGTGACGCCATACTCGTCGACAACAAGCCGCTGGTGCCGCCGTACACGGTGCTCGCCGTGGGGGACGGCCAGAAGCTGAGCACCGCCTTCCAGGACAGCGCGGACGGCCAGTACCTCCACGCGCTCCGGGAGAACTTCGGTATCCGGAGCCGCATCTCCGCACAGGAGCAGGTGCGTCTGCCGGCCGCGCCGAGCCTGATCGTACGTACCGCGCAGCCGAGCACCCCCGGTGGAACCGGACAGGGCACGGCAGATACAGGGAAGGGCACATCGTGATCGCCGTACTGGGCCTGGTCTTGGGAGTGGTGGCGGGACTGCTGCTCCGCCCCGAGGTGCCGGCAGTGGTCGAGCCCTACCTCCCGATCGCCGTCGTCGCGGCCCTCGACGCGGTGTTCGGCGGCCTGCGGGCCATGCTCGACGGGATCTTCGTCGACAAGGTCTTCGTGGTCTCGTTCCTGTCGAACGTCGTCGTCGCCGCTCTGATCGTCTTCCTCGGCGACAAGCTGGGCGTCGGGGCGCAGCTGTCCACGGGCGTGGTGGTCGTCCTGGGCATCCGGATCTTCTCCAACGCGGCCGCGATCCGCCGCCATGTGTTCCGGGCGTGAGGCCGATGAGCGACAACGACAGGACCCAGCGGGACTCGTCCGGCTCCCGGGACGGGGCGCCGGGGGCCGCTGACGACCCGACGCCCGACGAGACGGCACCACGGCAACCGGAGGGGCCGCCGCACGCGGCGCACGCCGCCGGGTCCGCAGCCCTGCCCACCGGGAAGGGCCGGCTTCCCGCCCGGGTCGCGGCGACGCCCGCCGGAGCCGGGGAGGGCGGTGCTCGGACCGCTTCCCCGGCAACCGAGGGACGGGAAGGAACTGAAGGGGCTGAGGGCGCTGAAGGGCCCGAGGCGGCGAGTGAGCCGAAGGGCGGGGACGGCCGCGGCGCGGTCGTCCCCGCCCAGGGGGAGCCTCCGGTGGTGCCGCCCGGCGGCAAGCCGCAGCTGACGGGCCGGCAGCGGCTGGTGGCCGGGTTGTGGCCGCCCCGCTTCTCCCGCGCCCAACTCGTCGTTGCCCTGCTGCTGTTCGTACTGGGTCTCGGTCTGGCGATCCAGGTCCAGTCGACGAGCGGCAGCAGCGCCCTGCGCGGCGCGCGCCAGGAGGATCTCGTGCGGATCCTCGACGAACTGGATGACCGCACCAAGCGTCTGGAAGACGAGAAGCAGCGGCTCGAGGAGCAGCGGACCGAGCTGGAGACCAGCTCGGACCAGGCCGAAGAGGCGCGCAGGCAGACGCAGGAGAAGGAGCGGCAGCTGGGCATCCTCGCCGGTACCGTGGCGGCACAGGGCCCGGGCATCACGCTGAGCATCAGCGACGGGGCCGGGGCGGTCGAGTCGGACATGCTGCTCGACGCGATCCAGGAACTCCGTGCCGCGGGGGCCGAGGCGATCCAGGTCAACGGAGTGAGGGTCGTCGCGGACTCCTACTTCTCCGACGACGCCGGCTCGATCCGGGTGGACGGGAGGAGGATCGGCGCCCCGTACCGGTTCAAGGTCATCGGCAGGTCCCAGGACCTCGAGCCCGCGCTGAACATTCCCGGTGGGGTGGTGCAGACCCTGGAGAAGGAGCAGGCCACCGTCACCGTGACCCGTGCGGAGAAGATCGTCGTGGATGCCTTGCGACCGCTTGAGCGGCCTGACTACGCTCGGTCGTCCTCCCGGTGAGCCGCGGCCGTGTCGGGGAAGCCGGAGATGGACAAGGGGTTGCGGGGGGTCGGCGCATCGTAAGAGTGCTACGTGGTGGAAACTGTCCGGAGGGTACGGACGTTGTGAGGACGTCCGGGTCGGCGGGTTTTTTCATTCAGGGTTCCTGCCCCACGGGCGGGTCTGTTTCGGTCAAGGGGAATCGCCCGTGAAGTTGTTTGGGAAGTTGTTCGGCAAGAGCGCACGCGAGGAGGGCGGCACCGCCCGTCATCGCGTACCGCGCCACGGCCAGGAGGCGGAGCAGAGCGGCGAGCGCCCGCTGTTCCGGGACGAGATCGCCGGTGGTGACATTCCGGGCGGTCAGGGCGCGTCTGCTGTTGACCCTGCCGGTCCCGGCCGCATAGGTTTCGGGGAACCGTCAACCTCAAGTACGGGTGGAGGGTTTGCGCCCGACCCGTATGCATCCCATGCCCCCGCGGGGCAGCCGCGGCAGGAGGACCCGTCCATGCCGGTGTGTGCGCGATGCGGCAACCGCAACGCAGAGACCAGCCGCTTCTGCTCCAACTGCGGCGCGCCGCTGCGGTCCGGAGTTCCGGCGGAACGTGCCTCGGAGACGACCTCGACGATCTCCATCTCGGGTATCGAGGCATACGAGGCGGAGGCCACGGGGCAGACACCCCTCCCCTCGCTGTCGCCGGAGGCCCAGGCGGCGGTCGAGGCCCTCCCGCTCGGCTCGGCCCTGCTCGTGGTGCGGCGCGGGCCCAACGCCGGCAGCCGCTTCCTCCTCGACAGCGAACTGACGACGGCGGGCCGCCACCCCCAGAGCGACATCTTCCTCGACGACTTCACCGTCTCGCGCCGTCATGTGGAGTTCCGCAGGGCGGCCGACGGCACCTTCACCGTCACGGACGTCGGCAGCCTCAACGGCACATACGTCAACCGCGAGCCGATCGACTCGGTCGTCGTGGCGAGCGGTGACGAAGTTCAGATCGGCAAGTACCGGCTGGTCTTCTACGCGAACCAGCGGGGCATCTGACTCAGGGGCGTCCATGCGGCGAACTCCGGCGGGCGGTGCCGGCCACGGCACCGCCGGCGGCGACCGGCTGGTCAGCATCGGCTCGGTGCTGAACCAGCTGCGTGAAGAGTTTCCCGAGGTCACCATCTCCAAGATCCGGTTCCTGGAGGCCGAGGGTCTCGTCGAGCCGCGGCGCACGCCGTCCGGCTACCGCAAGTTCAGCCCCGGGGACGTCGAGCGGCTCGCGCGGGTCCTGCGCATGCAGCGGGACCACTACCTGCCGCTGAAGGTCATCCGCGAGCACCTCGAAGCCCTGGCGCGCGGCGAACGGCCCCCGTTCCCGTCCCAGGGCGGACCGGCGGGATCCTCCGGCGGGGCGGGCGAGTGCCTGCCCGAGGGGCCCACGGCGGTGCGTGTCGGGCGGGCGGAGCTGCTCGCGGCCGCCGAAGCGACCGAGGAGGAGCTCGGCGAGTGGGAGGCCTACGGCCTGATCACCCCTTCGGCGGACTCCTCCTACGAAGCCGGGTCCGTGGCGGTGGCCAGGCTGATCGCCGACCTGGGCAGGTTCGGTCTGGAGCCGAGGCATCTGCGGGCGATGAAGGCCGCCGCCGACCGCGACGCGGGTCTGGTCGAACAAGTGGTCGCACCACTGCGCCGGCACCGCAACCCGCAGACCAGAGCGCATGCCGAGGCGACCGCGAGGGAGCTGGCGGCACTCTCGGTCAGGCTGCACTCGGCGCTGGTGCAGACGGCGCTGGGGGTACGTCTCCCCTGAGGGAGGGGCGGGCTCCGGCCGGTCTCGGCCGAACCCGACTACCCAAACCTGCCGGGCACGTCCTAGGGTTGCTGTGTGAACGAGCTCGACGTTGTGGGTGTCCGGGTGGAAATGCCCTCCAACCAGCCGATCGTGCTCCTGCGGGAAGTGGGAGGCGATCGGTATCTCCCCATCTGGATCGGACCGGGTGAGGCGACCGCGATCGCCTTCGCGCAGCAGGGGATGGCGCCGGCCAGGCCGCTCACCCACGACCTGTTCAAGGACGTGCTGGAGGCCGTCGGGCAGGAACTCACCGAGGTGCGGATCACCGACCTGCGGGAGGGCGTTTTCTATGCGGAGCTGGTCTTCGCCAGCGGCGTGGAGGTCAGCGCCAGGCCGTCCGACGCCATAGCGCTGGCGCTGCGCACCGGTACGCCGATCTACGGCAGCGACGGTGTGCTGGACGACGCCGGCATCGCGATTCCCGACGAGCAGGAGGACGAGGTCGAGAAGTTCCGCGAGTTCCTCGACCAGATCTCGCCGGAGGACTTCGGCTCCAGCAACCAGTGATCCGCGGGCGGCGGGTGATCCGCGGGCCGGTACCGCGATCCGTTCCAACGTGCGATGCCCGCCGGTCGCGACGGTGGGCCCGGCCGAGGTGGTGCTCCGTGAGGCATTCGGCCACGTTTTCCCCGAAAAGGGGCACGCGAAACCACTCTCAGGGTGATTATCACTCGGCGTGCCGAGTGTGGCGATCGTTGACGCGCCCCGGACGACTCCCTACCGTCGAGAAGGCAGGTCAAGGACGGAGGTCGGCGTGAGAAGCAGCGGCGACGGTACGGCGGCGGGTTCCCACGGGCGCGGTTCCGCGGAGGGCCTGACGTATTCGCTTCACGACGGTGCGCAAGCCGACGCGGCAGTCGAGACCGTGGGCTACCGGGGGCCGACCGCGTGCGCGGCCGCGGGTATCACCTACCGGCAGCTCGACTACTGGGCGCGGACCGGTCTGGTCGAACCCAGTGTGCGGCCCGCCCACGGATCGGGCTCCCAGCGGCTCTACAGCTTTCGGGACGTCGTCGTCCTCAAGATCGTCAAGCGGTTCCTGGACACGGGGGTCGCCCTCCAGAACATCCGGGCGGCGGTGCGGCACCTGCGCGCCCGGGGCTTCGCGGACCTCGAGCGGATGACCCTGATGAGCGACGGCGCGACCGTGTACGAGTGCTCGTCGCCCGACGAGGTCGTGGACCTCCTCCAGGGCGGGCAGGGCGTGTTCGGGATCGCCGTCGGCGTGGTGTGGCGGGACGTCGAGGCGGCGCTCTCGCAACTGCACGGGGAGCGCATCGACACCGGTGAGACGCTGATCGGCCACGACCCGGGCGACGAGCTGGCCAGGCGCCGCCGCGAACGCGCGGGCTGAACCTCCCGGCCGGCTCGTACGCTCGCGCGGGCAGGTGAATCCCGCCACCGCCGGATCCCGCCACGGCCGGAGCGCCACCGTGTCCCGGGGCCCGTCGTTCCCGCTCGTACGCGAGTGCGGGCGATTGTCGGTGCGGTAGGGCAGCATCGAAGCCGTGAGACCCGCGCCCACCATCCTGCATCTGGACATGGATGCGTTCTTCGCCGCGGCGGAGCAGGCGGCGAAACCGAGTCTGCGCGGAAAGCCGGTCGTCGTCGGCGGTCTGGGGCCGCGCGGGGTGGTCGCCACCGCCTCGTACGAGGCGAGGCGGTTCGGTGTGCACTCCGCGATGCCCATGGCGCAGGCGCGCCGGTTGTGCCCGAACGCCGCGTACCTGGTGCCGCGCTTCCCCCTCTACCGGATGGTCAGCGACCAGGTGATGGAGCTGCTGCGCCTGCTCTCGCCGCTGGTGGAGCCGCTGAGCCTGGACGAGGCCTTCGTGGACCTGGAGGCGGGTGGGGCGGCCGATGACGCCCGCTCGGCCCGGGAGGCCGGAGAGCGGCTGCGCAGGGACATCCAGGCGGCCACCGGCCTGACGGGTTCGGTGGGGCTGGCGGCCTCCAAGATGCTGGCCAAGATCGCCTCAGAGCAGGCCAAACCCGACGGGCTGGTGCTCATCGAGCCGGGCACCGAGCGGGCGCTGCTGGGGCCGATGCCGGTGCGGACGCTGCCCGGAGTGGGGCCGGCGACGGGCGAGCATCTGCGGCGGGCGGGCATGACCACGGTGGCGGATCTCGCCGGAGCGGGCGAGGCCGAACTCGTCAGGCTGCTGGGGAGGGCCCACGGCGGTGCGGTCTTCCGGATGGCGGCGGGCTGGGACGACCGCCCGGTGGTCGCCGAGCGGGATGCCAAGTCCGTCTCGGTGGAGGACACCTTCGACGTGGACCTGCACGACCGGGTCCGCATCCGGACCGAGGTGGAGCGGCTCGCGGACCGCTGCGTACGCCGGCTGCGCGCCTCCGGGCACTCGGGGCGCACGATCGTGCTGAAGGTGCGGCGGTTCGACTTCTCGACGCTGACCAGGTCGGAGACGCTGCGCGGGCCCACCGACGACCCCGCTGTGGTGCGGGAGGCGGCGGCCCGGCTCCTGGAGGCCGTGGACACCACGGGCGGGGTGCGGCTGCTGGGCGTGGGGGTGAGCGGCCTCGCCGACTACACGCAGGAGGACCTCTTCGCGCAGGCCGCGGCGGGGGACCGGCACGAGGACGGCCCCGAGGACGGCCTCGAGGCGGCCCCGTCCCGGCAGCAGCAGCCGCCGCCGCCGGTGGAGGAGCCGCCGCCGGCCGAGCGGCACTGGGCCGCCGGCCAGGACGTGCGGCATGCCGACCACGGCGCCGGATGGGTGCAGGGAAGCGGTCTCGGGAGGGTCACCGTGCGCTTCGAGGAACCGTGGTCGGCCCTGCCGGGCCGGGTGCGGACGTTCGCCGTCGACGACCCCCGTCTGGAGCCTTCGGACCCGCTGCCGCTGGTGCGGCCCCGGGACTGTCAGTCGTCCTGGCCCGCGAGCCGCCCGAGGCCCCGGTCCCCGGAGGGCCCGGTGCCCGAGCCGGGGCCGGGGCCGTCCACCCCGTCGCCGGGGGGCGGTGGGGCGGTGGGGCGCTCCGGCGGCGACGGCAGGTCGAGACCGTAGTGGTGGTAGAGCTGCAGTTCCTGCTCGGGGGAGAGGTGGCGGCCGACCCCGAAGTCGGGTGCGTCCCTGATCAGCGCGCGTTCGAAGGGTATGTGGAGACCGTCGCCCGCCAGCTCGCTGGGTTCCAGGGGGACGAAGGCGTCCCGGCTGAACAGCCCGGTGCGTACGGCCGCCCATTCGGGCACGCCCGTCGCGTCGTCGAGGTACACCTCGTCCACGGTCCCGATCCTGGTGCCGTTGCGGTCGAACGCCTTGCGGCCGATCAGGCTGCGCGGATCGATGTCGGTCTGCACGGTCCCTCCAACAGGTCGCACGGGTTCGCTGAACACTACGAAAGTGCACATCCCGGGCGCCGTCCACTCGAAAGTGCCGGGTGAGGCCACGCTGGTACGCTGGCAGCGGCTGCTGACCCCGTGCGGGAGAGCGCCCCGGCGAAAGCCGGAGCCGCCGAAGGAGCAACTCCTCCCCGGAATCTCTCAGGCCCCTGTACCGCACGGACGAGGTCACTCTGGAAAGCAGGGCGGGCGTCGGACGGCATCCGCTCTCACCGACGGTGAAAGCCGGCGTACCCGCGGGCGCGTCGGCGAAGCTCTCAGGTTGAGATGACAGAGGGGGAGGCCGTCCGGGCACCCGCGCCGTGGTGCCCCTCGCAGGTCGTCACGACCAGGAGGCCTCCGCAATGACCGCCAACCGCATTCCGCTCTCCCGACTGGAGCGAGGCACCCCCTTCGAGCAGCGCCACATCGGCCCCGACACCGAGGCCCAGGCGAAGATGCTGGCGCAGATCGGCTACGGCTCGCTGGACGAGCTGACCGCCGCCGCCGTGCCGGACGTGATCAGGAGCACCGAGGCCCTGGGGCTGCCCGGCGCGCGCACCGAGGCCGAGGTGCTCGCCGAGCTGCGCGGCCTCGCCGACCGCAACCAGGTGCTCGCCCCGATGATCGGCCTCGGCTATCACGGGACCTTCACCCCGCCGGTCGTCCTGCGGAACGTGATGGAGAACCCGGCCTGGTACACCGCGTACACGCCCTACCAGCCGGAGATCTCGCAGGGCCGTCTGGAGGCGCTGCTGAACTTCCAGACCATGGTCGCCGACCTGACCGGACTGCCCACCTCCGGCGCCTCGCTGCTCGACGAGGGCACCGCAGCCGCGGAGGCCATGGCGCTGTCCCGGCGCGTAGGCAAGGTCAAGAACGGCGTCTTCCTGGTCGACGCCGACGCGCTGCCGCAGACCATCGCCGTGATCGAGACCCGGGCCGAGCCGGCCGGCGTCGAGGTCGTCGTGGCCGGCCTCGACGCCGGCATCCCCGCGGAGATCGCCGAGCGCGGCGTCTTCGGCGTCCTGCTCCAGTACCCGGGAGCCTCCGGTGCCGTCCGCGACCTCAGGCCCGTCATCGACCGGGCGCACGAACTCGGTGCGGTCGTCACCGTCGCCGCCGACCTGCTCGCGCTGACCCTGCTCACCCCGCCCGGTGAACTCGGCGCGGACATCGCCGTCGGCACCACCCAGCGCTTCGGCGTCCCCATGGGCTTCGGCGGCCCGCACGCCGGCTACATGGCCGTGCAGGAGAAGCACGCCCGCAGCCTGCCCGGCCGGCTGGTCGGGGTGTCCGTCGACGCCGACGGCGACAAGGCGTACCGCCTCGCGCTGCAGACCCGCGAGCAGCACATCCGCCGCGAGAAGGCCACCAGCAACATCTGCACCGCCCAGGTGCTCCTCGCCGTCATGGCCGGGATGTACGCCGTCTACCACGGCCCCGAGGGCCTGCGGACGATCGCCCGCCGCACCCACCGCTACGCCGTGATCCTCGCCGAGGGGCTGCGCGCCGGCGGCGTCGGGCTGGTGCACGGCACGTTCTTCGACACGCTGACCGCACGCGTCCCGGGCAGGGCGGCCGAGGTCGTGGCCGCGGCCCGCGAGGGCGGCGTCAACCTGCGCCTCGTCGACGCCGACCATGTGTCGGTCTCCTGCGACGAGACCACCCTGCGGGCCCAGGTGTCCGCCGTCTGGGCGGCCTTCGGCGTCGAGGGCGACATCGAGGCGCTCGACACGACGGCCGGGGACGCCCTGCCGGCGGCGCTGCTGCGCGAGGACGACTACCTCACCCACCCGGTCTTCCACGCGCACCGTTCCGAGACGGCGATGCTCCGCTACCTGCGCCGGCTGGCCGACCGCGACTACGCGCTGGACCGGGGCATGATCCCGCTCGGCTCCTGCACGATGAAGCTGAACGCGACCACCGAGATGGAGCCGGTCACCTGGCCGGAGTTCGCTCAGATCCACCCCTTCGCCCCCGTGGAGCAGGCCGAGGGCTATCTGACCCTGATCCACGAGCTGGAGGAGCGCCTCGCCGAGGTCACCGGCTACGACAGGGTCTCCCTCCAGCCGAACGCCGGATCCCAGGGGGAGCTCGCCGGTCTCCTCGCGGTGCGTGCCTACCACCGCGCCAACGGCGACGAGCGGCGCACCGTCTGCCTCATCCCGTCCTCCGCGCACGGCACCAACGCCGCCAGCGCGGTGATGGCCGGCATGAGGGTCGTCGTCGTGAAGACCGCCGACGACGGCGAGATCGACGTCGAGGACCTGCGCGCCAAGATCGAGCGGCACCGCGACGAGCTGGCCGTCCTCATGATCACCTACCCGTCGACGCACGGCGTGTTCGAGGAGCACGTCGCCGACATCTGCGCCCGGGTGCACGAGGCCGGCGGCCAGGTGTACGTCGACGGCGCGAACCTGAACGCGCTGGTCGGACTCGCGAAGCCCGGTGAGTTCGGCGGCGACGTGTCGCACCTCAACCTGCACAAGACGTTCTGCATCCCGCACGGCGGCGGCGGCCCCGGTGTCGGCCCCGTGGCCGTCCGCGAGCACCTCGCGCCGTATCTGCCGAACCACCCGCTCCAGCCCACCGCCGGGCCGGGGACGGGCGTCGGCCCGGTCTCGGCCGCCCCGTGGGGCTCCGCGGGCATCCTGCCGATCTCGTGGGCGTACGTCAGGCTGATGGGCGGTGAGGGCCTCAAGCGCGCCACCCAGGTCGCGGTACTGGCGGCGAACTACATCGCCAAGCGCCTCGAGCCGCACTACCCGGTGCTGTACACCGGCCCGGCCGGCCTGGTCGCGCACGAGTGCATCGTCGACCTGCGTCCGCTGTCGAAGGCGACCGGGGTGAGTGTCGACGACATCGCCAAGCGCCTCGTCGACTACGGCTTCCACGCGCCGACGATGTCGTTCCCGGTGGCCGGCACGCTGATGATCGAGCCCACCGAGAGCGAGGACCTGACCGAGATCGACCGGTTCTGCGACGCGATGATCGCCATCCGTGCCGAGATCGAGAAGATCGCCTCGGGCGAGTGGCCCGCCGGGGACAACCCGCTGCGGAACGCCCCGCACACCGCGGCGGCGCTCGGCGGCGACTGGGAGCACGCCTACAGCCGGGAGGAGGCCGTCTTCCCGGCCGGAGTCCAGGCGGCGGACAAGTACTGGCCGCCGGTGCGGCGGATCGACGGAGCCTTCGGCGACCGCAACCTGGTCTGCTCCTGCCCGCCGCCGGACGAGTACGAAGGCTAGCCTTTCGGTCGGGTTCCGGCGGGTCCGTCCGCGGGCACGCACCCGTGCCGCCTTCGGCTGAGGGCCCTGGCGGCTGCCGCCGGCGGGGACCTCCCGCCCCGCCCCGCCTCGCGGGGCGGGCACCGGACGACGCCCCCGGCGGGCGGACCGGCGGACTGCGGACCCGAGGCCGGTATCGGCCGCGGCACCCGGCACCGGGGGGCGGCGGGGAAAGCGTGAGGGCCGGCTCGGAGGTCTCCCCGAGCCGGCCCTGCGCACCCCGGCGTCTGTGCCCCGGCGTGGACGCGTCATCCCGCGGGGGTCCCGTGCCCGTGCCGGGCGGGCGCCGGCCTCAGGCCGCCGACACGATCCGCACCGGCCGGTGCGGAGCGATGACCTGCCCGTCCGGGAGCAGTTCGCCCGTGTCCTCGAAGAGCACCACGCCGTTGCACAGCAGGCTCCAGCCCTGTTCCGGATGGTGTGCCGCGAGGCGGGCGGCCTCCCGGTCGGCGGAGTCTGCTGTCGGGCACGGTGGCTGGTGCTGGCACATGGGTGGGTTCTTTCGCTGCGATGTGGTGAGTGTCCTGCGGCTCGATGCGGTGCTCATGGCCGCCCCCCGTATCTGTCCGTCGTCGATCCCAGTGTTGCCCCACGGGCGCCGATTCCGCAGGGATTTCACGGCAGCTCGTCCTACCGGTTAACGACGCGTCACCCCGGTGGGCGGTTCGGCACGACCGCACCGTCCCTTCGGATGGTTCGCTCTGGCCGGAGCGGGCTAGTCCATCAGGGTCATGAGCATGCCCCGTGACTCGGCGTCACGGGGCATCGGCGTTCGGTGGCCGGCTCAGGCGGGGAATCCGAGCAGCGGGACGGGTGCGACCCTCGAGGTCATCACCGGCAGCAGATCGGCGACCCTGCGCGGCCGGTGGGCGGCGATGCCCGGGGGCGCGGGAGCGAGCGGTACGAGCAGGTCGGCGGGGGCCGGTTCGCCCTCCGCCGGGTCCGTCTCGTGGTCGCCGCGCAGCCAGAGCGTGAGCATGTACAGCTCGGGGACGGAGAGCAGTCGCGGTTGGTAGTCGCCGGGGAGCGCCTCGGCCTGTTGCAGAGCCATTTCGGTCGACGTGATGTACGGGCCCTCGAAGAAGTGCGAGAGGGCCCAGCCGTCGGGGGTCGGCATGGTGTCCGCCGCGGCGATGGCGCGGTCACCGCAGCGGATCAGGAACCGCCAGCCCGCCAGCCGGGTGCGGGGCCTGCGGTCGCCCTGCGGCATGACCTGGTCCAGGACGTGCACGGGAAGCGGGAGTTCGGCGGTCACCGGTCCCTCGGCGGAAAGCAGGGACGGAACGGCCCGAACGGCGGAGACGGCTGGGATGTCGGGGACGGCAGGGACGCCAGGGACGGCAGGGATGTCGGGGACGGCTGGGATGTCGGGGACACGGGCCTCGCGTACCGCGGAGGGGGATCCGAGGGCCGTGAGGACGCTGCGCAGCGCGGGCGCGGGGGCCGGGGGGACGTGCAGGGGCATGGTGGGTCGCCTCTCACTCAAGAGACAGGGTGACGCGGGGGAGGGCACGGGCGGCTGTGTCGGCGTGGGCCTGAGGGGGCCGGATTTCCGTGGCCGGGAGCCGACTTTCTGCCTCGTTCGCGTGAGTTTATACGACGTACGTTCGCCGAGTGTTTCCGCTAGTCGCTCCCGGTATTGCGGTCAAGACTGAATCCAGCCTTTTTCGCGCGGAGTTCCGGGAGGGAATACGTGAACGCCCCGCCGTCACCTGGTGTGTTACCCCGTGAGTGCACGGCCGAATCTCGTCGGAGTTTTTCACCACATGCACGGAACTGGTAAATGCGCCCTGCGTCATGCCGACGGAATGTGCCGCGCGGACGCCGCCCCAGACTAGCGGCCCACCGGTCCCGAGCGGTACGTTACGGATCTCTTCGGCTGGGCATTATCGTCCGTGACACGAGCAGCCCGGCCGCGGACTGCCCACTCGAGGAGGGACCCTTCGATGGGGGAGAAGATCGTGGCAGGCGGGTTCGACCTGTCCGATCGGCAAAGGTACCGGAGAAAGCTCCAGCAGTGCCTGGCGGGACTGGGGAGACTCCTGGCGGAGAAGAGGTTCGACCGCCCCCGGAATCTGGTGGGACTGGAGATCGAGCTGAATCTCGCTGGCTCCGACGGCCAGCCCCGGATGATGAATGCCGAGGTGCTCGACCGGATTGCCAGCCGTGATTTCCAGACCGAACTCGGAATGTTCAACCTGGAGGTCAACATAGCGCCGCACCGGCTCGGAGGGCGGGTTCTCGACCAGCTCGCGGAGGAACTCCGCACTGGTCTTGGATATGCCCATCGCAAGGCCGCCGAGGTCGACGCCGGAATCGTGATGATCGGAATCCTGCCGACCCTCGAAGCCGGAGACCTGGTCTCCGCGAACCTGTCGGACGTCGACCGCTATGTCCTTCTCAACGACCAGATCGTCGCCGCCCGCGGGGAGGACTTCACCCTCGACATAGCGGGGGTGGAGCAGCTCAGCTGCACCTCGTCCTCGATCGCGCCGGAGGCGGCCTGCACATCGGTGCAACTGCACCTCCAGGTGACCCCGGGACGGTTCGCCCGGGTGTGGAACGCGGCCCAGGCCGTGGCGGCGGTCCAGATCGCCGTCGGGGCGAACTCCCCGTTCCTCTTCGGCAAAGAGCTCTGGCGCGAGTCCCGGCCGCCGCTGTTCCAGCAGGCCACGGACACCCGGCCGCCCGAACTCCAGGCCCAGGGCGTGCGGCCCAGGACCTGGTTCGGCGAGCGGTGGGTGGACTCCGCCTACGAGCTGTTCGAGGAGAACCTGCGCTACTTCCCGGCCCTCCTGCCGATCTGCGACGACGAGGAACCGCTGCGGGTGCTCGACGACGGCGGAGTGCCCCGGCTGCAGGAACTCGTGCTGCACAACGGCACGGTCTACCGCTGGAACCGGCCCGTCTACGGCCTCGCGGACGGGGTGCCCCACCTTCGCGTCGAGAACCGCGTGCTCCCCGCCGGTCCCACCGTCACCGACGTCGTGGCCAACGCGGCCTTCTACTACGGGCTCGTGCGGGCACTCGCCGAGGAGCCGCGGCCACTGTGGACCCGGATGCCGTTCGAGACCGCCGCCGCGAACTTCGAGAACGCCTGCCGGTACGGGATCGAGGCCGAGCTGGACTGGCCCCGCCCCGGCCGGGGCGGCGGACTCACCCGCGTTCCCGCGGTCAAGCTCGTACGGGACGAGCTGCTGCCGCTCGCCGCGGCGGGGCTGGAGTCCTGGAACGTGGAACCGGCGGACCGCGACTTCTACCTGGGCGTCATCGAGGGCCGCTGCCGGCGCCGGGTGAACGGCGCGTCCTGGCAGGTCGACGCGTTCCACCGGGCACTGGACAGCGGGCTCGACCGGCGGGCCGCCCTCGCCGCGCTCACCCGCCGCTACAGCGTGCTGATGCACGCGGACGAGCCCGTGCACACCTGGCCGCCCGGGCCGGGGGACTGACCACCCCGTACCGGTCCCCGGTTTCGACCCCGGCCGTGCGGTCGGGCAAGCTGTGACCGCGGGACCGAGGCGAGCGGGAGGCACTGTGCGGGCAGACGCGGGACGGGTGTCGGGACCGGCACCCGGAGGAGGGCTGCCGCGCGGGATCCTGCGGTCCGAGACCCTGATCGTCCTGGCGCTCTCGCTGGGCGCCAGCGCGGTGTCGTCGCTCATCAGCTTCACCGGGGCGCTGACGAGGCCCGGTGGTCTCAAAGACCAGGCCGCGAACCTCAACAGCTCCTACGCGCCGGGCCGGCCGTGGCTCGACCTGGCCTGGCAGCTGTTCGGGATCGCGACGGCGCTGGTACCGGTCCTCCTCGTCGCCCATCTGCTGCTGAGGGAGGGCGCGGGCGGACTGAGGGCCATCGGCCTCGACCGCACCCGGCCGTGGCCCGACCTGCGGCGCGGCGCGCTGCTGGCGGCGGGCATCGGCAGTACGGGACTGGCGTTCTACCTGCTGATGAGGGCCGCGGGGGCCAACCTCACGGTGGTCCCCGAGTCGCTTCCCGACGTCTGGTGGAAGTACCCGGTCCTCGTTCTCTCCGCGGTACAGAACTCCTTGGTCGAGGAGGTCATCGTCGTCGGGTATCTGCTGCGCAGGCTCGACCAGTTGGGCTGGAGCCCGCTGGGCGCCCTCGCCGCCAGCTCGGTGCTCCGCGGCTCGTACCACCTCTACCAGGGCATCGGCGGCTTCGTCGGCAACATGGTGATGGGCGTGGTCTTCGTCCTGCTGTACCGGCGCTGGGGCCGGGTGGGGCCCCTGGTGGCCGCGCACGCCTTCCTCGACATCGTGGCCTTCGTGGGCTACGGGCTGCTGGCGGGGAAGGTGGGCTGGCTCCCCACGGCATGAGCCGTGGCCCGGCGGGCCCGAGGGGCGCGGAGCCCGCACGCTCCCCTCACGGCCGGCGCGTCGCGGTCAGGGGCCGGCCAGCAGTTCGCCGTCGACGACGGTCACCGCCGCGCCGGTGAGCAGGACGCGGTCGCCCCGCAGTGCCGTCCGCACCAGTCCGGAGCGCGCGGAGGCCTGCAGCCCGGTCAGCTCCGGGCGCCCCAACCGGGCCGACCAGAACGGTGCGAGTGCGGTGTGCGCGCTGCCGGTGACGGGATCCTCGTCGATGCCGACGTTCGGGAAGAAGCAGCGCGAGACGTAGTCGTATCCGCGGCCCGGCTCCGCGGCCGCCGCCGTGGCGATGATCCCGCGCCGCGAGTGCGCGGCGAGAGCCCGGAGGTCGGGCCGCAGCCGGCGCACGGCTGCCTCGTCGGCGAGTTCGACCAGCAGGTCGCCGACGTGGTCGGAGGTGTCCAGCACCGAGAGCGGAGCGGCCCCGAGCGCCTCGGCGATGCCTTGCGGGGTGTCCACCGCGGTCAGCGACGACACCGGGAAGTCCAGGGTGATCGCACCGTCCTCGTGCACGGCCGCCGTGAGGAGCCCGCAGCGGGCGGCGAAGCGCACGGTGCCGCCCGCGGTGCCCGTGCTGTGCAGGACGTGGGCCGTGGCGAGGGTCGCATGCCCGCACATGTCGACCTCGGCGGCCGGTGTGAACCAGCGCAGCGCCCAGTCCGCCTCGCCGCCGGCGGGCAGCGGGTGGGCGAAGGCCGTCTCCGACAGGTTCATCTCACTCGCCACGTGCTGGAGCCAGCCGTCGTCGGGAAAGGCGCCGCCGTCGAGCAGCAGCACCCCGGCGGGATTGCCCGCGAAGGGGCGGTCGGTGAAGGCGTCCACGATTCGAATCCGCATGGCGCCGACGGTAGGGGCCGGCAGGGGCCGCGGACCAAGGCCAATCGCGGGAATCTGGACCGGTCGACGGTTGCCAGGCGACGTATTCCGATATATCGTCGAACCATCGCGACGGATCAACGATGGAAGGAGCGTAGCGATGCGTACACATGGACACGGCTTCGGCTCGGGACCCGGGGGGAGCCACGGCGGACCGGGCCATCGGGCCCGGGGTGAGTACGAGGGGCGGCGGGCCGCCTTCGGCCCGTTCGGGCCCGCGTTCGGCGGGCCCCCGTGGGGTGGCGGCCGGGGCCGCGGCCGGGGGAGGGCGCGCCGCGGTGATGTGCGTGCCTCGATCCTGGCCCTGCTCAAGGACCGCCCGATGCACGGGTACGAGATGATCCAGGAGATCGGCGAACGCAGCGGCGGGGCCTGGCGGCCCAGCCCCGGCTCGGTCTATCCCACACTCCAGATGCTGGAGGACGAGGGGCTGATCGCCAGCGAGAGCGACGGCGGCAAGAAGCTCTTCACGCTCACCGACGCCGGGCGCGCCGAAGTCGAGTCGGCGTCCGACGCCCCCTGGGAGGAAGCCGGCCGCGGGATCGACTGGGACTCCGTGAACGAGGTCCGGCAGGCCGGATTCGGGCTCATGGAGGCCTTCGGGCAGGTCTGGAAGACGGGCAGCGCGGACCAGCGGCAGAAGGCGATCTCGGTGATCAGCGAGGCGCGCAAGAAGCTGTACCTGATCCTGGCCGACGAGGACTGACGGCGCCCGGCACGGCCGTGGGCGGGTCTCCCGCCGGCCGCCGTCGCGCCGCCGTTCGGACGGTGGCCCAGGTGTACGGGACACGGACACGGTCGGCCGGTGTCCGGACGGTGGCGTCGGCGACGGCCCGGCCGTACCGGTCGCCCCGGCGGTGTCTCCCGTGTCTCCCGTGCCTCCTGCGTCTCCTGTGTCTTCTGTACCTCCTGTACCTCCAGTACCTCCCGCACCGGACACGCCCGGTGCGGGAGGTACCGGAGGTACAGGCCGCGGTCCCGGCTCGCACCCGGTGGACTCGCCCCGGCTCTGCCGGGGCACGGTGGAGGACTGCGGCGCGGTCGCGCCAGGGGTGGGGGCGGGGCGGCCGGTCGCCCGGAACTCGCTGCCCTGGGTGTGGTCGCGGGGCCCTGCCCGAGGGTCGGCGCCTTCGCGCGGGCACCCGTCCGGCGGTGGGCGGTGGGCCACGACCGGCGGGTCGACCGGGCTGCGGAGTCCATGGCCGCGGGCGCCCCGGGCAGGGGTGCGCCCGCGTGCCGGCGGCATCGAACACCGGTCGAAGTCGCCGCCGGCGGAGGCGACTTCGGGTTCGGGGAAGCCGCGCCGGACACGGCCCGTCCCCGCACGGCCGGCAGGCCGGATCAGCGAGCCGTCTCAACAGGTGTCACGGATATGACGCTCCTGACGCGGCCTGCCATGATGTGCCGATGCACGCGTCTCGGGAAAGGAACGCCGGGCTGGCACTGGCCTTGGCCTCGGCGTTCGCCTTCGGTGGTTCCGGTGTGGCGGCGAAGCCGCTCATCGAGGCAGGGCTCGACCCCCTGCACACGGTGTGGCTCCGGGTCGCCGGTGCCGCCCTCGTCATGCTCCCGATCGCCTGGCGCCACCGCGACCTGCTGACACGCAGGCCCGCGCTGCTCGCCGGCTTCGGGATGCTCGCGGTCGCCGGTGTCCAGGCCTGCTACTTCGCCGCGATCTCCCGCATTCCCGTGGGCGTGGCCCTGCTCATCGAGTACCTGGGTCCCGCTCTCCTCCTCCTGTGGGTCCGCTTCGTCCAGCGTCGGCCGGTCACCCGCGCAGCCGTCGTCGGTGTCGTTCTCGCCGTCGGCGGACTCGCCTGCGTCGTCGAGGTCTGGTCCGGGCTCGGCTTCGATCCGATCGGCGTGCTGCTGGCGCTCGGTGCGGCCTGCTGCCAGGTCGGCTACTTCGTCCTGGCCGGCCACGGCGCGGACGGCGACGACGCGGCCGACCCGCTCGGCGTCATCGCGTACGGACTGCTCATCGGCGCGCTCGTACTCACCGCGGTCGCCCGGCCCTGGGAGGCGGACTGGCGGGTGCTCGGCGGCGGCGCGGAGGTGGCCGGAACCGCCGTCCCCGCGGTTCTGCTGGTCGGCTGGATCGTCTTGGTCGCCACCGTCGTCGCCTATGTCACCGGCGTCGTGTCCGTCCGCAGGCTTTCGCCGCAGGTCGCCGGGGTCGTCGCGAGCCTGGAGGCCGTGGTCGCGACGGTACTGGCCTGGGTGCTGCTCCGCGAGCATCTCTCCGCACCCCAGATCGTCGGCGGCGCCGTGGTGCTCGTCGGCGCGTTCATCGCCCAGTCGTCCACGCCGGTGGCCGCGTCCACGCCGGTGGCCGCGTCCACGCCGGTGGCCGCGTCCACGCCGGTGGCCGCGTCCGGGCCGGTGGCGGGCGGTGCGGGCGTCGTGACCGGGGCTGCCGAGGGCGACTTGGCGGCCGAGCGGGCGACCGTCTAGGGTGGCGATCATGCATTCGACCGTTCTGCCGCCGCCCGCCGCGTAGCGCGGGCGGTTCTCCGCTGACGAAGACCGGGTCCGGGGTGTTGGTGTCCCCCGGGCGGTTCGTCGCTGCCCGCGTGTGGAGCCCAGCGGCCGACCGACCGTCTTCCGGCCCGTCGCGGGACGCGTTCCCCACCCCTTGAGGGACGGGCCTCCGGGATCGATTCCCGGACACCCAGCTCGGAGTACCCACGTGTCGAATCCTTCAACGGCTGCCGTCGTCGGCCTGCCCGTCGGGCGCAGTCTGTTCTACCTCGTCGTGGCCGGTGTGGCCTGGGGGACCGCAGGGGCGGCCGCCTCACTGGTCTTCGAGGCCAGTGACCTGGGGCCGCTCGCCCTGTCCTTCTGGCGCTGCCTGGGCGGGCTGCTGCTGCTCGCGGGCGCGCTCGCGCTGCGCGGGCGCCGGGCGGCGCGGACCGCCGCCGTCGGGGCCAGGCCCGAGCCACGCCGCCGCAGACTGCGGCGCATCCTCGCCACCGGCACCTGTCTGACCGTCTTCCAGAGCGCCTACTTCGCCGCCGTCGAGCAGACCGGCCTGGCGGTGGGCACGGTCGTCACTCTGGGGGCCGGTCCCGTACTGATCGCCCTCGGCGCCAGGTTCATCCTGGGGGAGCGGCTCGGGCGCGGCGGCCTCTTCGCCGTCGCCGGAGCGCTGACCGGACTCGCTGTGCTCGTCCTGGGCGGCGGGAGCGGCACGGTACGGCCGCCGGGCGTGCTGCTCGCGCTCGTCTCGGCGGCGGGCTACGCGGCCGTCACCCTGATCACCCGCCGGCTGGGCCGTGACGGGACCGGTCCCGATCCCCTGTCCACGACCATGTGGACCTTCGTCGTCGGTGCCGTGGGGCTGCTGCCGCCGGCCCTCGCGGAGGGGCTGGTGCCGCACACCGCCGAGCCGCTGCGGGTGCTGGTGCTGCTGGTGTACGTCGCCGCGGTGCCCACGGCGCTCGCCTACGCGCTGTACTTCGCGGGTGCGGCGGTCGTCCGTGCCGCGACGGTTTCGGTGATCATGCTTCTGGAGCCCGTGAGTGCCGCGGTCCTGGCGGTGGCGGCGCTGAACGAACGGCTGACGTCGGCGACGGTGGCGGGAACCGTACTGCTCCTGGCGGCCGTTGCCGGGCTGGCCTGGCAGGAGACCCGCCCGGTGGCACGGGGCCGCGGCGCCGTGGACGCGCTGACCTGATCCGGTGCCGCCGTTCGCCGTTCGCCGTTGGCCGTTGGCCGTTGGCCGTTCGCCGGTGTCCGTGACCGCGGGCCCGGAACCGGCCGGTGTCCGGCCGCGGTCGCGGGTCGCGGCCGGACCGCCCTCCGCGCGGTCCGGCCGCACCGGTCCCGGGTCCGGCGCTACGGCGCGGAGAAGGCGGCGGGGGCGGTGGGCGCGGAGAGGTACGCGGGCAGCGGCACCGACGGTGCCAGGTCGTCCGCGGGGACCGGTGTGCCGTAGCCGCGTACCAGCGGGACGACTCCGGTCCAGTGGGGCAGCGCCAGATCCTCGGGGTCGTCGGACGGACCGCCCGTGCGGACCTTGGCGGAGACCTCGTCCAGATCCAGCCGCAGCACGGCGGTCGCGGCGAGTTCCCTCGCGTTGGCGGGGCGCGAGTCGGCGGATCGCCCGGGGACGACATGGTCGACCAGGGCGTCGAGCGCGGTGCGCTTCTCCTCCGGGTCGGTGACCTGGTGCGCGGTCCCGTGGACCACGACCGAGCGGTAGTTGATGGAGTGGTGGAACGCCGAGCGGGCCAGGACCAAGCCGTCGACACGGGTGACGGTCAGGCAGACTTCCAGGCCCGGACCCGCCGGACCCGCCGGACCCGTCTGGCCCGTCTGGCCCGCCGGACCCGCCTGGCCGGCCAGGCGCAGCGGACGGGATCCGGTCGAGCCGTGCACGTACAGCGTGTCCCCGACGCGGCCGTAGAGCGTCGGCAGGACGACGGGGGCCCCGTCGCGGACGAAACCGAGATGGCAGACGGAGGCCTCGTCGAGGATCGCGTGCACCAGTTCGCGGTCGTGGGACGCGCGCTCCCGCGCCCGGGTGGGGACGGTCCGGTCGGTGGCCCGGTAGGAAAGCGGCGCCTGCGGCGGTGTCATTGCCCATCTCCATTGCACTAGTGCATAATGTTGTTTGTGCTAGTAGAGTATGCCATCGAGGGTCGTGGTGCATCGGAGATCGCGGCCAGCATCGAGCGCGGCGTCGCCTCGGGGGACCTCCCGCCCGGCCGACTGCTGCCGCCCATGAGGAAGCTGGCGGCCTTCCTGGGTGTCAACCCGAACACCGTCGCCGCCGCGTACCGGACCCTGCGCGAGCGCGGCGTGATCGAGACTGCCGGCCGCAACGGGAGCCGGGTGCGGGAGCGGCCGGCCAGCACCGCGCGCGGCTCACTCGCCATCGACGCCCCGCCCGGTGTGCGGCAGATCTCCGAAGGCAACCCGGACACGGCCCTGCTGCCCCCGCTCCACGACGCCTTCGCGGCAGCGGCACGCCACCACGACGCGCGACCGGTGCTCTACGGACAGCACCCGGTCGACCCCGAGCTGGCGCGGATCGCCCGGGCCGCGCTCGACTCGGACGGTGTGCCGGAAGGGCCGGTCGCCGTCACCTCCGGGTCGCTCGACGCCGTGGAGCGCGTGCTCCACGCCCATCTGCGGCCCGGGGACGCGGTGGCCGTGGAGGACCCCGCCTGGGCGAGTCTGCTGGACCTGGTCCCGGCACTCGGACTGCGGCCGGTCCCGGTCCCCGTCGACGACGACGGCCCGAGCCCCGGAGGCGTGGAGCTGGCACTCGAAGGCGGGGCCAGGGCCCTGATCGTCACCGACCGGGCGCAGAACCCCACGGGTGCGGTGCTCTCCGCATCGCGCGCCCGTGAACTCCGCGACGTGCTCGGCCGGTACCCCCGGACCCTGCTCGTCGAGGACGACCACGGCTACGCCATCGTGGACACCCCGCTCCGTCCCCTCGCCGGTGTAACGGACCACTGGGTACTCGTGCGGTCGGTCGCCAAGGCGTACGGTCCCGACCTCAGGCTCGCCGTGCTCACCGGTGACCGGGTCACCCTCGACCGGGTCCAGGGGAGGCAGGCGCTCGGTCCCGGCTGGGTGAGCCGGCTCACCCAGCGTGCCGTCGTGGAGCTGTGGACCTCCGGGGCCGTCGACCCGGTGGCCGTGGCGGCCGCCTACGGGGACCGGCGCGACGCGCTGCTGGGAGCACTGGCCGAGCGCGGTGTCGAAGCGCACGGCCGCAGCGGGATGAACGTATGGGTGCCCGTGGCCGACGAGACGGGAACGGTGGCCCGCCTGCTCCACGCCGGCTGGGCCGTCGCACCAGGGGCCCGCTTCCGCATCTCGTCGCCACCGGCCGTGCGGCTGACGGTGTCGGGCCTGACGGCCCATGACATCGGCGCGCTCGCCGACGCGGTGGCCCGGGCGGCCGCGCCCGTACAGCCGCGCAGTTACGGCTGAGCGGCGCGGCCGTGCCCGCCCTTCGCCGTGCCACCGGTTGCCTGACCGGCGGC
Source organism: Streptomyces spongiicola (assembly GCF_003122365.1). NCBI lineage: Bacteria > Bacillati > Actinomycetota > Actinomycetes > Kitasatosporales > Streptomycetaceae > Streptomyces > Streptomyces spongiicola. The sequence continues at coordinate 2,519,623 of NZ_CP029254.1, read as the reverse complement.
CGCGGTGGGGCGGACGCGGGCGCCCGGCGCACCCGCGGACCCGCGCACCGCTTCCGAGACCCGCGCACCGCCTCCGACCTGCGGGGGCGGGAGCCAGGTCCGGCGGCGGCCTGCGCCGGTGCGCGGTCGTACCGTCGTCAGGACGGGCTCGGGCTCGGGCTCGGGCCCGGGCGCGTTCGCGGTCGTACGGTCAGGTCCGGCGGCGGCTTGCGCCGGTCCGCGTCCGTACGGTCACGGTCGCCCGTCGCCCGCCCGGGGCCGCCCGATGCTCCTTCCCGCCGATGCCGGCCCGGGCCTGCCCTGGGCGAGCGCGGCGCCCACCAGGACGATCAGAGCACCCACCGGGGTGTTCCAGCCCAGCCGCTCGCCGAGCAGCGTGACTCCCGCGGCGGTGGCGATGACCGGGATGAAGTACGTGACCATGGTCGCGGTCGTGGGTCCGACCTCGGCCACCAGCCCGTACTGCATCAGCATGGCGACCCCGGTGCCCAGGGCGCCCAGCGCGACCACCGCGAGCAGCGGAACCACCGGGAACGAGTTCGGCAGGCTCGTGAACAGCTGTGTCACCACCGCCAGTTGTAGCGTAGCCAGCGCCAGCTGCGCCCCGGTCAGGGACAGGTGGGAGGAGGGCGAGCCCGCGAGCGTACGTCGGACGTATATCCAGCCGACCGCATAGCTCAGGGAGGCGAGCAGGGCCATCGCCGTCCCGCCCGCGTCGAGCCCGGAGAAGCCCTGCCAGGCGCCCAGGACGGTGAGCACGCCGAGGAACCCGATGCCCAGACCGGCGACACGGCGGCGGGTGGGCCGGTCCTCGGACAGCGCCACCAGCGACAGCGCCATGCCCCACAGCGGGGACGTGGCGTTGCAGATCCCGGCCAGCGTCGACGGGATGGTCAGCTCGGCATAGGCGAAGAGCGAGAACGGCAGCGCGTTGAGGAAGAACGCCGCGACGGTCAGATGCGCCCAGGTGCGCGCTCCGCGCGGCAGCCGCTCCCGCCGTACCGCCATGGCGGCGGCCAGCACCGCCGTACCGAAGAACACCCGGCCGAAGGCGACCTGGAACGGGGCGTAGCCGTCCGTGCCGAGCTTGATGAGCAGAAAGCTGAAGCCCCAGATCAGGGCGAGTGCGGCGAACCTCAGCCGCCAGTCGACGGCACGGCGCCCGCGGCCGGCGGTGGGGGGCGGGGTCGCCGGGGGAGAGGCCGGTGCAGGGGCTGCAGGGGCTGCAGGGGGCGCAGCGGGTGCGGGCTCGGATCCCGCGGCGGTGTCCGTGGCAGATCCCGTGGCAGATCCCGCGGCAGATCCCGCGGCGGTGTCCGAGGCGGGGTCCGTGTGCGACGGCGGCGTGACGGTGGTCATGGGCTCCACCCTGGGGTGTACATCTTCTTAGAACAAGCGAGACTTCTTTCGGACATCCGATTAGCATTGCTTACATGTTGAATCTGGAGCGCCTGCGTACCCTGGACGCCCTGGCCCGGCACGGTTCCGTCAGTGCCGCCGCCGACGGGCTGCATGTCACGACGTCTGCCGTGTCGCAGCAAATGTCCAAGCTGGAGCGGGAGGTGGGCCAGCAGCTGCTGGCCCGGAACGGGCGCGGGGTCCGGCTCACCGACGCCGGCCGCCTGCTCGCCGACCACGCCGCCCGGATCCTGTCACAGGTCGAACTCGCCCAGTCGGACATCGAGGCACAGCGGGGCCGCGCCGTCGGCGAGGTGCGGCTCGGGGCGTTCCCGACGGCCGCCCGGGGGCTCTTCCCCGCGGCGCTGACGGCCCTCCGCGCCGACCACCCCGACCTGTGCGTGCGCACCAGCGAACTGGAGCCCGAGTACGCCCTGCGCGAGGTGCTCAGGGGCGATCTCGACCTGGCGGTGGCGCTGGACTGGAGCAACAAGCGGCTCCCCGTCCCGGGCGGGCTGGCACGCGAACCGCTGCTCGACGACACCGCCGACGTGGCCATGCCCGCGGACCACCCGCTGGCCGGGCGTACGCACGTGGACCTTGAGGACTTCGCCGACGACGACTGGGTCTCCTGGCCCGAGGGCGAGTTCTGCTACGAGTGGCTGGTGTTCACCCTGCGAGCCAAGGGCATCGAACCCCGTATCGTCCATCTCGCCGGCGAACACCATACCCAGCTGGCACTGATCGCGGCGGGTCTCGGCGTGTGTGTGACACCAAGGCTGGGCCGGGGGCCGGTCCCCGAGGGGGTCAGCCTCGTCCCGGTGCGCCAGAAGGTGCGCCGGCACATCTACGCGGTCTGGCGTGCGGACGCGGACCGCCGGCCCTCGATTCGCGCGGCGCTGTCGGCGCTGCGTTCGGCCGCGGCACCGCTCTGACGCCGCCGGGTGCGTGCCGTCCGGCTCCGTGACGGGGCGTGCCGTCGGTCGCGCGTGCCGGTGGCGGGGCGGGGCCCGCGTCCCGGCCGCCCCGCCGCCAACGGCTCCCGTCGTCCCCGCCGAGCATGTCCGCCTCGTCGGCTCCGTCCGTTTTCCGGTCGGCTCCGGCACGTCCCGCCCGCCGGGATGGCGCCGGGTCTCACAGCTCGGCCAGCTTGCGGAAGTCCCAGGACACGACCGCCTCCGGCGTCAGCCGCAGCCATCCGTGCCGGCCGTCGTGCGGCATCGAGTCCAGGCCGAAGTTCTTGCGGGCGAACAGCTTTTCGGGTTCCTCGAGTTCCGGGCAGGGGCCCCCGGTGCGGGGAGCCTCGCCCACGAACACCGCGTTGCCGGTGAGTTCCACCCCGCGCAGATCGCCGTACTCCTCCCCGGCGTCCACCACCACCGCGATCCGCGGATCCCGGCGCAGCTCGGACCACCGCCGGCTGCGGGTGATCGAGTACAGCCACAGCGAGGTGCCGTCCCACGCGAACCACAGGGCGCTGACATGGGGCGCGCCATCGGGCGAGACCGTGGCGACCCGGCAGGTGCGCTGCTCCGTGAGGAAGACGTCCACCTCGGCGGGCGACATCATGATGCGCCTGCCCCGGCGCTGTGCGGCGGCCATCGGCGCCCCTTCCCGCGAGCCGGCGTCCACCGGCAGCCGACTGATGTGGTGTCGGAAATCATGGGTGCTCTTCCGCGGTGACGCAATGCCCGTTACCGTCGCGCGCCCGGTCACCCGGACCGTCCGGGGTCCTCGGCCGCCCGCTGCCCGGTGCCGGACGGGTGCCCGCGGAGCCGGCGAACAGGTGCAGGAGGGTGAGGCGAATGCCGCGTCACGAACAGCTGGTCGCCCAGCTCGACCCGTCCGGCACGGTGCTGCTCACCGTCGAATGCCAGCAGGGAGTCGTCGGCCGGGACAGCGCCCTCCCGGAACTGGCTGCCCAGGCGAGGTCTTCGGGGGCACTGGAGAACATCGCACGGCTCGTGGAGGTGGCCCACGCGGCAGGGGTGCAGGTGATGCACGCGGTGGCGGAGCGGCGTCCGGACGGACGCGGGGCCGGCAGCAACGCTCCCCTGCTCCGGGCCGCCCTACGGCTGCCGGTGCAGCAGCACTCGGGCAGCAGGGCGGTCCGCGTCGCCGAACCCATCGAGGTCGCGGACGAGGACATCGTGGTTCGCCGGCTGCACGGCCTGTCCCCGGTCGCCGGGACCGGGGTGGACGCGCTGCTGCGCGGTCTGGGCTGCCGCACCCTGGTCGTCACGGGCGTCTCGGCCAATGTGGCGATACCGAACGCCGTCTTCGACGCGGTGAACCTCGGCTACACCGCGGTCGTGCCCGCGGACGCGATCGCGGGGGTGCCCCCCGAGTACACCTCCGCGATGATCAGGAACACGCTGGCTCTCGTCTCCACCGTCACCACCACCTGCGAGGTGCTCGCGTGCTGGAGGGCGCCGCGCCGGGCCGCACACACCTGAGCGCGTGGCCCGACCGGCGTCCGCTGTCAGGCGAGCCTGATCGAGTCGCCCTCCACGACGATCTCCGCGGGTGGCAGCGGTGAGGTGGCCGGACCGCTCTTCACGCTGCCGTCGCCGGCGTCGAAGTTGCTGTTGTGGCAGGGGCAGTTGATCAGGCCGTCGGCGACGGCCTTGACCGCGCAGCCCTGGTGGGTGCACTTCGACGAGAAGGCCCTGAACTCACCGGCCGTCGGCTGCGTCACCACGATGTCGCCGATCACTTTGCCGCCGCCCTCCGGGATGTCGGCGACACTGGCGATGACCTGGCCTCCGCCTCCGCCCGTCGTGCCGCCGGTCGAACCGCCCGTCGAACCTCCGGTGGCGCCGGCGGTCGTGCCGCCGTCCGCGGGATTCGCCGTTCCGCTGTCCGCCCCCTCGGATCCGCCGCACGCCGTCAGCGCCGCGGCGAGTCCGGCGCCGCCGGCGGCGGTGAAGACGGTACGACGCGCCACTGCGGTGCGCGACGGTCCCTGCGTTCCGGTCATGCCGCTCCCTCTCCACATCGGCCCTCGAACCGGGCCGCTCGTGATGTTCTACGGGACCGGGCCGCCGGCCGTTCACCGGGCACGCCGGAACACCGCGAACTGACCCCGGGTGCCGCTCTCCGACGCCGCAACGTCACGGCACGTCCCCCCTTGCCCCCTGCTTCGGCGCGGCCCGCTCCCGGGCGCCGTCAGGGCCGACGGGTCCGGTCCGCTCGCCGTGGAGGAGCCACCCTCGGGGCGTCGACCCGCGGCGGCGCGGCTCCTGGGCGGCCCGGCCGGACGGCACCGTTCGTCGTCGCCGTCAGGCCCGGTCAGCGGGCTGCTCGGGCCGTGCGTTCCCCGGCGGCCCGGAGCGGGCCGCGGGACACCCGGGCCGCGGGACACCCGGGCCGCGGGCGGACCCGGCGCGCGGATCGCACCGACCGTGGTGCGCGGACCCGGCACCGCGGTGCCGAGCGCGGCGGGCCGAGTCGCCGAGCGCGGCTTGCGGAGCGTTCGCCTCCGGTGCCTGCACCGCGGACTACGCTGCCCGCAGACGACCGGGCCCGGGCGGCCCCGACCGGTGCCTCCACGCTCGACCCGCCGTTGCCCCGTCCACCGGGCGCGGTGCTGGAGGCCGGGGCGGGAAGCCGGGGCGGGTCGCGCAAGCCCCCTGACGGCACCGCACACGGAGCACACGTTGCAGTTCACCGGGGATGTCCTGGACGGAATCGCCTCGGGCGAGGTGGATCTCGCCTTCCGGAGCTGGCGCACGCCGTCCGTAAGGCCCGGCACCGTGCTGCGTACGGCGGTCGGGATGGTGGAGATCATCGAAGTCACGCCGGTGGACCCGTCCACCGTGACCGACCGCGAAGCCCGCCGCGCCGGCCACCCCGGCCGTGAGGCGCTTCTGGCCGCCCAGCGGCAGGGTGAGGGACGCAGGCTCCACCGGGTCGTGCTCCGGTTCGGCGGCGCCGACCCCCGGGCCGCCATGCGCGAGGACACCGCCCTCACCGCGGAGGAACTGGACGGGATCGTCGCCGCGCTGGACCGGATGGACGCACGCAGCAGACGCGGACCGTGGACCCGGGCCACCCTGGGGCTCGTCCACGACCACCCGGGTACCCGGGCGGCCGAACTCGCCGCCCGCGCCGGACGCGACACGCTCCCCTTCAAGGCCGACGTCCGCCGGCTCAAGGAGTACGGGCTGACCGAGAGCCTCGGCGTCGGGTACCGGCTCTCGCCCCGGGGCGCCCTGGTGTGGCAGCACATCGAGCGCATCCGTGAGCGGTGAGCGGTGAGCGGTGAGCACGGCACGGCGGGTGGGCCGCTCCGCGGAGCGGCCCGGCCCGGCCCACCCGCCGTTTCCGCGCCGTGCGCGGGGCGTTCGGGTCCGGGGCCGCGTCCGGGGCGTGCGGGAGTCCCGCCGGTTCGCCGCCCCGAGCCGTGTCAGCCCGCCTCGTCCGCTCTGCGCTCCGGCCCGTCGGCGCCGGACCGGCCGCCGTACCGGGGCCGATCCGGCGCCCTTCCGCATCGGGGCCACGAGAGAGGTAACGGGGGGCGGGCCGCCGTTCGCCGCGGAGGTCCGGTGCCCGGCAAGAGGGCCGCGGGGCGGCCGGGCGGCAGGGTGACCGCGGGAGGCTGACCCCGGGTTCGCCCGCCGACCGGCCCGGGGCCCGTAGGCGGCGGCCGTCCCCGGAATGCGCCGAGGGCCCCGAAAGGCCCGGTGCTCCGAGGTTCCGGCCGTCCCCTGGGAGGTCGGTCCGTCTTCTGGAAGGTCCCTCCGTCCCCGGGGAGGTGCGTCCGTCTCGGGAGCCGGCGGGAGGAACCGGCCCCGACGCCGGCCACCCGGAGCGAGGGGCTCTCCGGCCGGACGCCTCCACGGGTGATCACTCTTGGTTACTATGGTCCTTCCTGACGGAGGCCGGAAGGGGGGCGGACGGCAGTCGGGGACTGCCGGAGGAGACGTCAAGACGGGTGCGGCGGCGGGGAATCCCGGATTCCGTCCGCACCGTGGCGGCCGATCCCCTTGAGGCCACGCCGGTAGGCCGTGGACACCAGGCGGAACAGGACGGAGTCCTTTGGAAATGATCAGCAGGGTCGCTGCCACCCGCTATGTCACCCCCCTGCGTGAGGGCGGTTCGCTCCCGGGCATCGTCGAGGCCGACGATCTCGGTACGTACGTCATGAAGTTCACAGGGGCCGGGCAGGGGCGCAAGACCCTGGTGGCCGAGGTCGTCTGCGGGCAGTTGGGGCGCAGGCTCGGGCTGCGCGTCCCCGAGCTGGTCCGGATGCAGCTCGACCCGGTCATCGGTCTGTCCGAGCCGGACCAGGAGGTTCAGGAGCTGCTCAAGGCCAGCGGCGGGCTGAACCTCGGGATGGACTTCCTGCCCGGCTCGATCGGCTTCGACCCCCTGGCCTACGCGGTGGACTCCGGGGAGGCGGGGCGCGTCGTCTGGTTCGACGCGCTGATCAACAACGTGGACCGCTCCTGGCGGAACCCGAACCTGCTGGTGTGGCACGGCGACCTGTGGCTCATCGACCACGGTGCCACCATGATCTGGCACCACAACTGGCCGGGCGCCGCGGTCTCCGCCGCGAAGCCCTACGACGCCTCCGACCACGCCCTGGCGCCCTTCCGGCCAGACGTCGCGGGCGCGGCAGCCGCACTGGCCCCCCTGGTCACCCGCGGGCTGCTGACCGAGGTGACCGCGGACGTGCCCGACGAATGGCTCGTGGACGAGCCCGGATTCGACTCCACCGACGCGGTGCGCCGCGCCTATGTGGAGGCACTGCTGCCGCGGGCGGCCACGATCCACGAGCGCATCACCCTCGACGCCCCCTCCGGGCCCCGGCCGTCCCAGGCGCCGGGCTGGCTCACCGGGCGCCCCGGCTCCCGGCCGCACGCCACCGGGAAGAGCGGGACGAGCGGGACGAGCGGGCAGGACGGCGGCCGATGACCGGGCGGGGCCCTGCGCGGGACGTCTTCGAGTACGCGCTGCTGCGCGTCGTCCCGCGCGTCGACCGCGGGGAGTGCTTCAACGCGGGTGTGGTGGTCTACTGCCGTGCCCGTTCCTTCGTGGCCGCCCGCACCCATCTGGACGAGTCGAGGCTGCGGGCGCTGGACCCGCGGGCCGACGTCGCCGGTGTGCGGGCGGCGCTGCTCGCCGTGGAGGGCGTCTGCCGCGGCGGGGACGAGGCCGGGCAGGCGGCTCGGGACGACGCGGGGCGGCGCTTCCGCTGGCTGATCGCACCCCGCTCCACCGTGGTGCAGCCCGGTCCCGTCCACACCGGGCTGACCGCCGATCCGGAGGCGGAGGTCGAGCGGCTGCTGGATGCCCTGGTGCGCTGAGCGATCCCGTCGGCGGCGGCGCGTGACCGCGGGCACCCGGTGTGCCGTTGACACCGGGTGCCAGGGCTTCTAGCGTCTCGTCTGCTGAAGGTACTAAGCGGTCGCTCACCCCTCGTGGGGAGTCGACGGGCGGTGCCGGGCGAGCCGGGTTCACCGGGCGAGCCGCATCCAAGGGATCCGAGGGCGAGGAGAACGAACCATGTCCAGCAACGAGCAGCGCGTCGCGATCGTGACGGGGGCGGCGCGCGGCATCGGCGCCGCCACCGCCGTGCGCCTGGCGGCCGAGGGCCGCGCCGTGGCCGTACTCGACCTCGACGAGGCGGCGTGCAAGGACACCGTCGAGAAGATCACCTCCATGGGCGGGAGGGCGATCGCCGTCGGCTGCGACGTCTCGGACTCCGCCCAGGTCGAGGCGGCCGTGGAGCGGGTCGCCGCCGAACTCGGCGCGCCGACCGTCCTCGTCAACAACGCGGGTGTGCTCCGCGACAACCTGCTGTTCAAGATGAGCGAGTCCGACTGGGACACCGTGGTGAACGTGCACCTCAAGGGCGCGTTCCTGATGGCCAGGGCATGCCAGAAGCACATGGTCGACGCCGGCTTCGGGCGTATCGTCTCCCTCTCCTCCAGCTCGGCGCTGGGCAACCGGGGCCAGGCGAACTACTCCGCGGTCAAGGCCGGCCTCCAGGGCTTCACCAAGACGCTCGCCAAGGAGCTGGGCAAGTTCGGCGTCACGGCCAACGCCGTCGCGCCCGGATTCATCGTCACGGAGATGACCGCCCAGACCGCCGCCCGGGTCGGCATGGGCTTCGAGGAGTTCCAGGCGGCGGCCGCCACGCAGATCCCCGTCCAGCGGGTCGGCCGCCCGGAGGACGTCGCCAACGCGATCGCGTTCTTCGCGGGGGACGACGCCGGATTCGTCTCGGGCCAGGTCATGTACGTGGCCGGCGGCCCGCTCAACTGAACCGGAGGCGACTGGGATGACCGCACAGGAACGAGAGCTTCCTCCGCTGTCCGGCCGGGTGGCCCTGGTGACGGGCGGGAGCCGCGGCATCGGCTACGGCGTCGCCGAGGCGCTGGTGGCCCGCGGCGACCGGGTGTGCATCACCGGCCGCGGTGAGGACGCGCTGAAGGAGGCCGTGGAGAGCCTCGGCGCGGACCGGGTGATCGCCGTCGCGGGCAAGGCCCACGACGAGGCGCACCAGGCCGTCGCCGTCGAGCGGGTGATGGAGGTGTTCGGGCGGGTCGACTTCCTCGTGAACAACGCCGGCACCAACCCGGTCTTCGGGCCCATCGCCGAGCTGGACCTCGGCGTCGCCCGCAAGGTCTACGAGACGAACGTGATCTCGGCGCTCGGGTTCGCCCAGCAGACCTGGAAGGCCTGGCAGAAGGAGCACGGCGGTGCGATCGTGAACATCGCGTCCATCGCCGGGCTCTCCGCGTCCCCGTTCATCGGGGCGTACGGTATGAGCAAGGCGGCCATGGTCAATCTGACCCTCCAGCTGGCGCACGAGTTCGCGCCGGCCGTGCGGGTCAACGCCATCGCCCCCGCCGTGATCAAGACCAGGTTCGCCGAGGCGCTGTACGAGGGCCGGGAGGCCGAGGCCGCGGCCGTCTACCCGATGGCCCGGCTCGGTGTCCCCTCGGACATCGGCGGTGCCGCCGCCTTCCTCACGTCCGGCGAGTCGGACTGGATCACGGGGCAGACACTCGTGGTCGACGGCGGTATTTTCCTCAAAGCCGGAGTCCACTGAGTCGGTTTTCTCCTGAATGGCTCAGAATCGCCTCAAGTGCCCCACCGGACCACCCCGTTGCCCCGGTGGGGCGCTGCGGTATTGTTCGCCGACCCATGGCTGAACGAGGAGCGTGCACGTGTTCAACCGGACGATGCTGCGGGCGGCCGCAGCCCTTGCGTCCATGTCCCTGGTGACGGGATGCAGTCTGTTTTCGGACGACGACTCCAGTGGGGCGCAGTCCATAGTGGTCGGCACGACGAGTGCGCCCAGCACACTCGACCCCGCGGCCGCCTGGGACAGCTCGTGGGAGCTCTACCGGAACGTCTTCCAGACGCTCCTGAGCTTCCCCACGGCGAGCACCGCCCCCCAGCCGGACGCCGCTGAGCAGTGCAAGTTCACCGACCCCGCCAACACCGAACTGCGGTGCACCCTCCGCGAGGGGCTGACCTTCTCCAACGGGCACACGCTGGACGCGGCCGCGGTCAAGCACTCGATCGACCGCATCCGCACCATCGACGTGAACGGCGGGCCCAACGGGCTGCTCGGCTCGCTCAAGGAGATACGCACCGAGGGGCCGCGCACCGTCACCTTCGAGCTCTCCAAGGCGGACGCCACGTTCCCGTTCGTGCTCGCCACGCCCGCGATGGCCCTGGTCGACCCGGCCGAGTACCCCGCCGACAAGCTGCGGGAGGACGGCGGGCTCACCGGCTCGGGCCCCTTCACCCTCGAGTCGTACAAAGAGGGCGATCGGGCCGAACTCAAGAAGAACACCCGCTACAACGGCTTCGCCGACCGCAAGAACGACGCCGTCACCATTCGCTACTTCAAGCAGTCCGAAGCCATGGTCGCCGCCCTGAAGAACAGGGAGATCGACGCCACCTACCTGGGGCTGACCGCGGAGGAGGTGGTCGACCTCCAGGAGAAGAAGGAGACGAACGAGGGCCTCCAGATCGTCGAGAGCCCCGGTGTGGACATCCGGTACCTGGTCTTCAACCCCAAGGACCCCTCGGTCCGCGAGGTCGAGGTCCGCCAGGCGATCGCCCAGCTGATCGACCGGGGCGAACTCATCAACAAGGTGTACCGGGGCACGGCCGAGCCGCTGTACTCCATGGTCCCCAAGGGCATCGCGGGCCACGCGACCAGTTTCTTCGACAAGTACGGGGACCCCAGCGCCGCGAAGGCGCGGGACATCCTCGAGGAGGCGGGCGTCGAGACGCCGGTCAAGCTCGACCTGTGGTTCACCACCGACCGCTACGGCTCCGCCACCGCCGCCGAGTTCGCCGAGATCAAGCGGCAGCTGGAGCAGTCGAAGCTGTTCGAGGTCACGATCCAGGGCAAGCCCTGGAAGGACTTCCAGGAGGGCTACCAGAAGGGCAGCTACCCCGTCTTCGGGCGAGGCTGGTTCCCCGACTTCCCGGACCCCGACAACTTCATCGCGCCCTTCGTCGGCAAGGAGAACGTGCTCGGGACCCCCTACGACAGCCCGGAGATCACCCAGCAGCTGCTGCCGCAGACCCGCCAGCTGAGCGACCGGGGAGCGGTGTCCAAGAAGTTCGAGCGGGCCCAGGCGATCCTGGTCGAGGACGTGCGGCTGCTCCCGCTGTGGCAGGGCAAGATCTACATCGCGTCCCGCGAGGAGATCGCGGGCACCGAGCGCGCCCTCGACCCACAGATGATCATGCAGCTGTGGTCGCTGCACCGGCAGACCAGCTGGTAGCGGGCGGCCGTCCGCCGGGCGCCACCGCCGACGGGAGCGCTGTCAGTGGCCGAGGGTAGGTTCGGTACCCGGTAACTGATCGCACACCGGAGGTTGTTGACGTGACCGACACCGACATGCTGCCCGCGTCGTGGCGCGGCGTCCTCGGCGAGGAGCTCCAGAAGCCGTACTTCAAGGAGCTTGTGGACTTCGTGGCGGACGAGCGCGCCAGGGGGCCGGTGTACCCGCCGCGCGAAGAGGTCTTCGCGGCGCTGGACGCCACGCCCTACGACCGGGTGAAGGTGCTGGTCCTCGGGCAGGACCCCTACCACGGTGAAGGGCAGGGGCACGGTCTGTGCTTCTCCGTGCGTCCCGGTGTCAGGATCCCGCCCTCGCTGCGGAACATCTACAAGGAGATGCGGGAGGAACTCGGTCTGCCGGTGCCGGACAGCGGCTATCTGATGCCGTGGGCCGAGCAGGGCGTGCTGCTGCTCAACGCGGTGCTCACGGTGCGTGCCGGCGAGGCGAACTCGCACAAGGGCAAGGGCTGGGAGAAGTTCACCGACGCGGTGATCCGCGCGGTCGCCTCACGGCCGGACCCGGCGGTCTTCGTGCTCTGGGGCAACCACGCCCAGAAGAAGCTGCCGCTGATCGACGAGTCGCGCCATGTCGTGGTGAAGGGCGCGCACCCCTCTCCGCTGTCCGCCAAGCGGTTCTTCGGGTCGCGCCCGTTCACCCGGATCAACGCGGCGGTGGCCGAGCAGGGCCACGAGCCCATCGACTGGCGCATCCCCGGCCTCGGCTGACGGCTGGCGCACCTGGCTGACAGGCTCGGGCCACCGCCCGAGCCTGTGCCGGATCGCCGCCGGCGGCGGCTAGCGTCAGCACGACGGGTCGAGGTGCCGGAGGGCCGCAGTGGTGGAGCAGCAGGGGGCGTCGGGCGACGCGGTCACGACCAGGATCGGGCAGGCGATCATGCTGCTCCACGGCGGGGACCGCGAGGAGGCGCGCAACCGGTTCTCCGCGCTGTGGGAGCAGCTGGGGCAGGACGGCGATCCCCTGCACCGCTGCACGCTGGCCCACTATCTGGCGGACACCCAGGACGACCCCGGCGACGAGCTCGCCTGGGACCTCAGGGCCCTCGCCGCGGCCGATGCGCTCGGCCGGGAGCGGCCGGAGCGGCCGGACGCCGCGGTGGCCGCCCGCGGGTTCTACCCGTCGCTCCATCTCAATCTGGCCGCCGACTATCTGAAGCTCCACCGCCCCGAGGCCGCCCGGGCCCATCTCGACCGGGCCCGGGCGGCCTCGGCGGCCCTCGGGGACGACGGCTACGGCGACGGGGTGCGCGCGGCCATCGACCGGCTGGACCGCCGGCTGTCCGATCTCTGAGGAGCGGCCCCGCCGACTGTCCGATCTCCTGGGAGCGGCCCCGCCGGCGGCCGCGACTCACGACCCGAGCATGCCGTCGATCAGTTCGGCGAAGCCCCTCCGCAGCTCCTCCCTGCCCGGTACGGAGGCGTGGTAGGAACCGGCGGCACAGGAGAACATCAGCCCTTCGCACCAGGCGACCAGTGAGAGTGCGTGCCGCTCCGGCTCCGCCGACCCCGCAACGGCCATCAGCGCCACCAGCGGCTCGCGGAACGCGGTCCCCGCCCGGTCGTAGAAGACCCGCAGCTGAGGACGCCGGGTGGCCTCGAGGGCCAGCTCGTAGCGGCAGACCAGCAGCCGGCGGTGATCGGTCAGATAGCGGTGCAGGGTGAGGGCGAGCGCGTCGATCAGCTCTTCCGCGCCATCCCGCGGGGAGGGCATCCGCGCGGGTGCGAGCACCCGGGTCTCGCGCTCGGCCAGCCTGCGCACGGCGGTCTCCAGCAGCGCCTGCCGGGTGCGGGCGTGGTTGGAGGCCGATCCCTGGGGCAGTCCGGCCCGCTCGTCCACCGCCCGGTGGGTCAGCCCGCGCATGCCGCGGTCCGCGAGGAGGTCCAGTGCGGCGTCGGCGATCAGCTCGGCGCGCGGGGCGGACGGGCGGGCGGCTGCGGGAGGCGCGGTCATGGGGACAACCTACCGCCGCCACTACATGTGTAGTAGCGTGCTGGCCTACTACAGATGTAGTGACAGGAGGAGCCATGGCCCGGTCCCCCAGCCACCGACCGCCCCGCGCCGTCGTCGCCGGAGGCGGCGTCGGCGGACTCACCGCCGCCGTCGCACTGCACCAGCGGGGATGGGAGGTCACCGTGCTGGAACGCGCCGGCAGCCTCGCCCCCGTCGGCGCGGGCATCGGCCTCGCGCCCAACGCCCAGCGCGCTCTGGACATCGTCGGCCTCGGCGACCGGGTCAGGGAACTCTCCGCCTGGCAGGGCGACGGCGGGCTGCGCGACCCCGCCGGGCGCTGGCTCAGCCGCACCAGCAGCGACGCCGCACGGAAGCGGTTCGGCGGCCCGCTGGTCCTGCTGCACCGGGCGGCCCTCGTCGACATCCTGACCGCCGCCCTGCCCGCCGGGACCGTACGGACCGGTGCCCCCGCGGCACTCGCGGACGCCGGGGACGGCCACCGCCCCGCCGTCGTGACCGCACCGGACGGTGAACTCGAGGCCGACCTGGTCGTGGCGGCCGACGGGATCGGCTCGGCGATGCGGCAGACGGTGTTCCCCGGCCACCCCGGCCCCCGCTACTCCGGCTACACCACCTGGCGGGTCGTCGTCCCCGCCCCGGACCGCTCCTTCACCCCGCACGAGACCTGGGGCCGCCGCGCCCTGTGGGGTACCCACCCGCTCAAGGACGGCACCGTCTACGCCTATGCGGCGGCCGTCACCCCCGCCGGCGGCCACGCCGACGACGACGAGAGAGCCGAACTGCTGCGCCGCTTCGGCGACTGGCACGACCCCGTCCCGGCGATCATCAGGGCCGCCGAACCCGGCGGTGTGCTCCGCCACGACGTGCACCACATGGCCGAGCCGCTGCCCGCCTACCACCACGGCCGGGTCGCGCTGCTCGGCGACGCGGCCCACGCCATGCAGCCCACCCTCGGCCAGGGCGGCAACCAGGCCGTCGAGGACGCGATCGTCCTCGCCCACCACGTCGGCGGCGGGGGCGACGTGGTGCGCCGGCTCCCCGCGTACACCGCGGACCGGCTGCCGCGCACCATGGCCGTCGTGCGCCAGGCCACCAGGACGGGCCGGACGGCCCTGCTCGGCGGAGCCGGAGCCGTGGCCGTGCGCAACGCCCTCGTCAGGGGCATCTCCCGGTTGGGGCCCGGCATCGTCCTGCGAGGCTTCGACGGTATCGCCGACTGGCGGCCCCCCGGGCGGACGTATGCTGCCGGGGCGGAGCGCACGACGGCGCCGGAGGCGGAACCGAGGACGGAACCGAGGACGGAACCGCGCTGACCGCGCACAGGACAGGGCGGACCGGGAGGTCGGGATGAAGGTCGGCTGCATCGGGCTCGGGGACATCGCGCAGAAGGGCTATCTGCCGGTCCTCACCACCCGGCCGGGCGTCGAACTGCATCTGCAGACCCGGACCGCGGCCACCCTCGACCGGGTCGCCGCCGCCCACCGCATCCCCGGCCGCCAGTGCCATACCACCCTGGACTCCCTCCTCGCGGCCGGGCTCGACGCCGCGTTCGTGCACGCCCCGACCGACGCCCACCCGGGGATCGTCGCCCGGCTGCTGGAAGCCGGAGTCCCCACCTACGTGGACAAGCCCCTCGCCTACGAACTCGACGACTCGCAGCGGCTGGTGGAACTCTCCGAGCGGACGGGCACCCATCTCGCGGTCGGCTTCAACCGCCGCTTCGCCCCCGCGTACGCGCAGTGCCTGGAACACCCCCGCGATCTGATCCTGATGCGCAAGAACCGCGTCGGCCTTCCCGAGGACCCCCGCACCCTGGTGCTCGACGACTTCATCCACGTCGTCGACACCCTGCGCTTCCTGCTTCCCGGGCCCGTCGAGCACACCGCCGTGCGGGCCCGCGTCCGCGGCGGGCGCATGC
The DNA here is from genome assembly GCF_003122365.1 of Streptomyces spongiicola. NCBI lineage: Bacteria > Bacillati > Actinomycetota > Actinomycetes > Kitasatosporales > Streptomycetaceae > Streptomyces > Streptomyces spongiicola. The sequence continues at coordinate 2,504,497 of NZ_CP029254.1, read as the reverse complement.
ACCACGTGGTCCTCCAGCTGTCGGGGGACGGGTTCACCGCGGTCGGCATGATGAACCGGCTGAGCGGATCCGCCGAGGAGATCCTGGAGGTCTCCGGACAGGACACCAAGCGCGAGGTCCTCAACCTCGCGGAGGTCGTCGACCACAAGGGCCAGCCGTCGGTGCGGCGCCGGGGAGACTGGGTACCGGTCGCCCGGCAGCGCGGCATCGAGCAGGCCGTGCTGGCCTTCCTCGACGTCGTCCGCTCGGACGCCCCGCTCAGCGCCCGGGACGCGCTGGCGACCCATGAGCTGTGCGAGCGGGTGGTGCGGGAGGCCCTGGAGCAGGCCTCCTGAGGGCACGCAGGCCCTCGGCCCCGCAGAACAGCGCCAGCACCGCCAGCGCTCCGTACACCGCCCAGTCCCCGAACCGGACGTACGGCGTGGTGCCCCGAGCGAGCGGGATCTCGTAGACGGCCGCGGTGCTCTCGTCCGTACCCAGCCGCGGCCCCAGCGGCTCCCCGTCCGGCCCGTGCACCGCGCTCACCCCCGTCAGCGTGGCGTGCACCATCGGCCGACCCGACTCCGCGGCCCTCAGCGCCGCCAGCGAGGCATGCTGCGCCGGAGCCCAGCTGTCCTGGAACGTGGAGGTCGCGGACTGGGCCACGAGAAGCCCGGCGCCGCCCCTCACCAGGCTTCGGCTCATGTCCGGGAACGCCGACTCGAAGCACACCAGCGGCCCCACCCGCAGCCCCGCCCGGTCCTCGTCCGCCGCCAGCTCCATCACGACCTGGCGGCCGCCCCGCATCCGGTCCTCGCCCGCGGCCTCGCCCACCGACGTGACCCAGCCGAGGACGGTGCGGAACGGGACGTACTCGCCGAAGGGGACCAGCCGCATCTTGTCGTAGCGGTCCCCGGTCGGACCGCCGGGACCCACCAGCACACTGCTCTTGAAGATGCCCGGCAGGTCGGAGCGCCGTGCGTCCACGTTCACCAGCAGATCGGCCCCCACCTCCCGGGACAGAGCGCCGAGCCGTTCCGCCAGGTCGCGCCGTGCCGCCAGGTCCGCGCCGACACTGCTCTCGCCCCACACCACGAGGTCCGGCCGCCGCCCCGCCAGCTCCCGGGTCAGCTCCTCACTCACGGCGAACCGCCGCTCCGCCCCGCCCAAGCCGTTGACGACCCCCGGCTGGACGACCGCGACCCGGACCACCCCGCCCGTCCGGTCCGGCCTCGGCACCCACAGCCACACCGCGCCGACGGCCAGGGCGCACGCGCACAGGGCCGCTACCGCGGGAATCCGCGCCGGAGGCACCGCCACCAGCACGGCCACCGCGGTGTTCACCGCCACCACCAGCAGAGTCACCAGCCACACCCCGCCCAGCGAGGCCAGCCGAAGCGCCGGTGTGACCTGCCACTGGCTCGCGCCCAGCAGCCCCCACGGGCCGCCCAGCCCCTCCCAGGACCGGACCAGTTCGATCGCCAGCCAGCCCGAGGGGACGACGGCGATCGCCGCCGCCGCCCGGCCGGCGCGGGGGCGGCCGCCCAGCACCCTGCGGACCAGCAGCCCCCACGGGGCCCACAGCAGTCCGAGCAGGGCCGCCAGGACGACGATGAAGACATGCAGGTTCGGCGTCAGCCAGTGGTGCACGGCGAACATGAAGCCGGTACCGCCGAGCCAGCCGTCCAGCGCGGCCCGGCGGGCCGAGGGCGCGGCACGGACGAGCAGCAGCCACGGCACGAGCGCGACGAACGCGAACCACCAGAGCCCGGGGTCGGGAAACGCGAGCGCGGGCAGCGCGCCCGCCGCCACCGCGGCCGCACCCCGCCACCACGGCGACGACAGCAGCCGCCCCGGCTGCTCCCGCCGGCCCACCGGAATCCGCATGCGGCGCCTCCACGAGAGCGTTCTCTGCCTCCAGTGTGGAGGAGCGGCCGGCGCCGGGACAGGCCGCGTCGATCATTCGGCCGCGCGGAGGAGCGCGGACCGCCGCCACTTCTCGTGGACGGCGACCGAGCGCAGCCGCCAGCCGTCGTCCCCGCGCGCCAGGCCGAACGCGTACCGGCCGCCGGCCAGGAAGCCGCCGCCCGACTCCGGCTGCACCGGACTGACGTAGTCCGCCCGGACGTCCGCCCGGTCTCCCGGGTACCCGTCCGCATCCCGCAGCCGCACCCGCCGGTTCACGATCAGGTGCTGGCGCACCGGGAACAACCGCATCGTCTCCTCGAGCCAGCCCGCCACCTCGGCGGCGGGCCCCTCGACACCACCGGCACCGCGGTAGTCGGCGCGCCCGTCGTGGGTGAACAGCGCCCGGTAGGCGGGCCAGTCGCCGTCGTCCACGGCATGCGCGTACCGGGTGACCACCTCGTCGACGGCCAGCCGGTCCATCACGGTCGCGAGATCCACACGCTGCGTCATCGGCCAAGTGTCGGGCAGCGAGGCCGCCGCGCCAAGAGGACGGTGCCGGTCGGCTGCGGGTCCCCTGCGGGTCGGCTGCGGGTCGGGTGCCGGTCAGTGCGAAGCGGACGGTGCCGGTCGGCTGCCGGTCAGTGCCCGGGGGGCGGGACCGGTTCGCCGCGGCGCACCGCCCCCGGCGCGCGTGCGGCCGGACGGTCGGCGCGGGCGGCCGACCGCAGCTGCCAGGGGACGCTCGTCACCATCACCCCGGGCGTGAACAGCAGCCGGCTCTTCAGCCACAGCGCGGACTGGTTGTGCAGCAGGTTCTCCCACCAGCGGCCGACCACGTACTCGGGGATGAACACGGAGACGACATCCCTCGGGCTCTCCCGCCGGATCGAGCGCACATACGCCAGCGCCGGTCTGGTGATCTCCCGGTAGGGCGAGTCGAGGATCCTCAGCGGCACATCGATCCCGGCCTCCTCCCATTCCCGCCGGAGTTCCCCGGCGGCCTCCCGGTCGACGGCCACGGTCACCGCCTCCAGCCGGTCGGGGCGGGTGGCCCGGGCGTACGCCAGTGCCCGGAGCGTCGCCTTGTGCAGCTGCGACACCAGGACCACGGTGATGACCCGGGAGGGCGGGGCGAGCTCCCTGCGCGGGTCGGTGACGGCCAGCTCGGCGGACGTGGCGTCGTAGTGCCCGCGGATGCTCCGCATCGCCGCCCACAGCACCGCGGCCGCGAGCACCGCCAGCCACGCGCCCTCGGTGAACTTGGTGACCAGCACGATCACCAGGACGAGCGAGGTGATGGCCGCCCCGATCCCGTTGACGATCCGCGAGGTGCGATGACGGCGGCGCAGCACCGGGTCGGCCTCGGTGCGCAGTTCGCGGGTCCAGTGCCGGACCATGCCGCTCTGGCAGAGCGTGAACGAGGTGAACACCCCGAGGATGTAGAGGTGGATGAGGCTGGTCACGTTCGCCCCGTACGCCCACAGCAGCGCCCCGGCGACGACGGCGAGCGCCAGGATGCCGTTGGAGAAGGCGAGCCGGTCACCCCGGTTGTGCAACTGGCGGGGCAGGTAGCGGTGCTGCGCGAGGACCGAGGCGAGCAGCGGGAAGCCGTTGAAGGCCGTGTTCGCGGCGAGGACCAGGACGAGGGCGGTGGCGGCCTGCACGTAGAAGAAGCCGAAACTGCTCTCCCCGCCGAACACGGCGGCCGCCAGTTGCGCGATGACGGTGCGCTGCGTGTAGTTCTCGCAGTCGGGCAGCCCCGTCAGCCGGCAGGCGTCGTCGGCGATGCGGACGTCGGCGACGATCGCCAGCGTGGTGACGCCGGCGAACATCGCGACGGCGATGAGTCCCATCACGGCCAGGGTGGCCGCCGCGTTGCGCGGCTTCGGTCTGCGGAAGGCCGGCACCCCGTTCGAGATCGCCTCGACACCGGTGAGCGCGGTGCAGCCGCTGGAGAAGGCCCGCAGTACCAGCAGCACCAGGGCGAGGCCGACGAGGTCCGCCTCCGCGGGGTCCGGCTCGACGCCGTAGCGCGCCGTCGCCGCCACCGGGGGATCGCCCAGGAGGTAGCGCAGCAGTCCCGTCCCGCACATCAGCAGCACGCCGGTGACGAACAGATACGTCGGCGCGGCGAAGGCCCGGCCGGACTCGCGCACCCCGCGCAGATTGACGGCGGTCAGCAGGCCGACGAAGACCAGCGCCATCGGCACCCGGTGCTCGGCCAGCGCGGGCACCGCCGAGATGATGTTGTCCACTCCGGAGGCCACCGACACCGCCACCGTCATCACATAGTCGACCAGCAGCGCCGCGCCGACCACGAGACCGGCCGAGGGCCCCAGGTTGGCCGAGGCCACCTCGTAGGAGCCGCCGCCGCTCGGGTAGGCGTGCACCACCTGGCGGTACGACAGCACCACGACGGCCATCAGGAACACCACCGCGGCCGCGATCCACGGGGTGAAGTGCAGATAGGCCAGCCCGCCCAGGGTGAGGACCAGCAGGATCTCCTGCGTCGCGTAGGCCACCGAGGAGAGGGGGTCGGAGGCGAAGATCGGCAGCGCCAGCCGCTTCGGCAGCAGCGTCCCGCCGAGTTCCTCGCTCCGCAGTGCCCTGCCCAGTAGCAGCCGCTTGAGGAACTCCGTCACGTGGGGCACGGCGTGAGGTTATGCGCGGGACCCGGTGCCGCCCGGCGCCGCCGCGCCGTGGCGGGCGGCGCGGCGGGCCGCCGTCGGCCGGCCGGGGGACCGGCTCGGGTGGGCGAGCCGCCCTGCCGTGGCGGGGCGGGAGGCCCGGGCGAGGCAGAAGCGCTCGAGGCAGAGACCGGCGAGCTGCCGGCGCGCCGCCGAACCACGCGGGTACAGCGGCGGGGATCAGATCTTCTCGGCGGTCACACGGATGTGGTCGGTGGTGAGCATGGTGATGCCCTCGACGTCGGACGTCAGGATGGTGACGCGGCCCGGCTGGGCGATTGCGGTGGCGCAGAGCGCGGTCGCGCTGCACGGCCTTGGCCAGGTCCTCACTGTCCAGGATCAGGGTGAACCGGATCTGCAAGACGGTCAACGTCGTACGGCAAGTCTCCGTGCAGCGCACCTCTGCGCAGACACTCTCCAGCACCCGTAAGTGGGCCTGCGGTGGCTTCAACAAGGGGTACGACGGTCAGGGCTCCGGCAAAGTCGTTGATCATGCTGTCAGGAGCAGGGTGATGGGGCGGCCGGTGTCGTTGGCGTGGTGGCGTAGGGCGGCGGCGATGTTGTGATGTCCGGCCAGGCGGAGCAGGGTGATGACGGTGTTGCGCAGGGCGGCCATGATGCTGGGTGCGTTGCCGGTGCGGATCTGGGAGTGGTCTTCGTCGAAGGCGACGTCGCGGACCCAGTGCAGGCGGTTCTCGATCTCCCAGTGAACTCAATGAGCCAACCCGATGTGATGACCGCCTTCACTGCCGGTCTGGCGGACATCAACCTCGACGAGTCCAGAGCACCCAGCTCGGGGGTGAAGGCCGCCGGGATGAAGTCGGCCAGTTCCTCCATCTACGACATGGCGGCCGCCCTGTCCGGCCGCGGAGAACTGTGGAACTGGGGGATGTACGACCCTGACCTGGCAGCCGAGATCGAGGCCCAGCTGCCCGGGTTCACCGAGTTCGGCACCGACGGTTTCAGCGAGCAGCTCTACTACCTGGCCCTGCGCGATCTTCCCGACGGTTTGGACGGGTGCGCCGGCCGGGCGGTCCTCGAGGTGGGCTGCGGGACGGGCGAGGGGCTCAACTTCCTGTCCCGGCTCGTTCCCGGCGCCCGGATGACCGGCCTGGACCTGTCGCCGAAGGCGATCGCCCGGGCCGAGGCCACTCTGGCCCGGGGCGAGAGCCTGCGCTTCGTGCACGGCGATGCCGAGAAGCTGCCGTTCGAAGACTCCTCGGTCGACGTGCTGATCAACATCGAGAGCTCGCACACGTATCCCGATCTGGGCCGCTTTCTGCACGAGGCCGCGCGGGTGCTGCGGCCGGGCGGGACGCTGTCCCACATCGATGTGTTCACCCGTCAGCGGCTGCGGACGATGCGCGGGATCACCGAGGAGATGCCCCAGCTGAAGTGGATCAGCGATCACGACGTCTCCGGTGAGGTCCGCGCCGCGGTGCGCCGCCGGATGGCCCCGGGCAGCCGCTTCCGCCGCACGCTGGACCGGCAGCGGATGAACCCGCTGGTGCGCACGATCGCCACGCACAGTCAGATCCTGATGTTCGGTGGCATGTTCGCCGACTACCAGCCGCCCGCCTCGATCAAGGTGCTCAGCCGGCTGGGCCTCGTGCCGTGGATGAGCGGCCTGCCGATGGAGAGCTATCGGCACCAGGTCGCCGTCCGAGTGTGAGGGGGAGAAGTGACCGTACAGCTGTTCGCCGTAGCCGCCGAGACCGAGGACGGCCTGCTCGCCGCGATCCGCGGGCACGCCGCCCGGATCCGCTCCGGCCGGGATCTGCCCTCGCTGGCCCGGTACTGCCACGACGCGGCAGCCGGGACGACCGGTCTGGCACACCGGGCCGCTGTCGCCGCCGAGTCGTACGACGACCTCGCCCAGGGCCTGGACAAGCTGGTGCAGAGGTGGGCCGACCGGGCGTCGGCTCCGCCGCTGTCCCGCCAGCCGGGACTGGTGTTCGTATTCGCCGGTCAGGGCGCTCAGTGGGACGGCATGGGCCTGGAGCTGCTTGCCACCGAACCGGTATTCCGCGCGGCGCTGCGGCGCTGCGACGAACGGGTACGTGAGCTGGCCGGCTTCTCGGTGATCCAGCAGCTACGGGCCGGCCCGGCGGTGTCGCGGCTCGGTGAGATCGACGTGCTGCAGCCGACGATGGTGTCGTTGCAGATCGCCCTGGTGGCCCTGTGGCGCAGCTGGCACGTGGAGCCGGACGCGGTGACCGGGCACAGCATGGGCGAGATCTCCGCCGGGTACGCGGCCGGAGCGCTCACCCTCGACGACGCCCTGATGATCGCATGCCGCCGCAGCGCTCTGCTGCGGCGGATTGCCGGCCGGGGCGCGCTGGCCACCACCGAGCTGTCACCCGAGGCCGCGCACGCTCTGGCCGCCTCCAGCGGAGGCCGTATCTGCGTCGCCGGGGAGAACAGTCCCCGCTCGACCGTGCTGGCTGGGGACACCGACATGCTGACTGCGGTGGTCGAGGACCTCGACCGACGCGGCGTCTACTGCCGGATGGTACGGGGCACGGTCGCCTCGCACAGCCACTACGTCGATGAACTCCGCGACGGCCTGGCCACGGCGCTGCGCTCGCTGAGCCCGGTGCCGTCACGGGTGCCGCTCTACTCGACCGTGACCGCGGCGCCGGTGCCCGGCACCGAGCTCGGGCCGGCGTACTGGATGCGCAACCTGCGGGAGCCGGTCCGGTTCGCCGCCGCCACCGGCCGGCTGGCCGAGGACGGTCATGAGATCTTCGTCGAGGTCAGCACCCATCCGGTGCTGCTCAGCAGCCTGCGGCAGACGCTGGAGAGCGCCGGACGGCCGGGGGAGGTGCTGCCCTCCGGCCGCCGGCGGACCGAACGCCGGGCCATGCTGTCGTCGCTCGGCACGCTCTTCACGTACGGCCGCGACCCGCACTGGCCGACGTCCGCCCCGCCGGCGCCGGTGCTCACGCCCTACCAGGCCGCCGTCCTGGAGGCCGTCCGGTGCCCGCGGCCCTCGCCGGTTGCGGCGGGCTCAGGATGACTGCCGGGGCCCGACGAGGGAAACGAGCCGGTAGGCGCCCGACGCGCGGTGCAGGAAGCCGTCGTCGACCAGGAACCGCCGCAGCGAGACCGGGTCCACGGTGGTGCCCTCGCACCACGGCCGCAGCAGATCGGTCACGGTGCGCTCGTCGTACTCCCGGTCGGCCTCGAAGGTCGTCGCCGCGACGTGGTCTAGCACGGCCCGCCGGGTCTCGTCGTCGTCCTCCGGCAGTCGGACCAGCACAGTGCCACGGACGTAGCCGCGCAGCCCGGGATCGGGCTGTTCGGCCTCCGCCTGCTCCTGCTGGCGGCGTCCGGCGATCTCGGCCGCGGCGTCCAGGGCGGCCTCGTCGACGGCCAGCCGGCCCCGGCCCTGGGCGACTACCAGGCCTTCGCGCAGCAGCCGGCCGATCGCCGGGGCGGCCTGAGGGGCGGCGAGCCCGGTCGCGGCGAGAATCTCCGCGGACGTCGACGAGCCCAGGGCTATGGCCGAGAAAACCCGCCGCAGAGCGGAGTCGGAAAGGAGAACGGTGAATGTCTCGGGCGTCATCGTCCCCGCCGCTTGATCTTGATGGTTTCCAGGTCGGTGCAGACGGACCGCAGATCGCGCACATCGGCGCCGAGGTCTCGGACGGCGGCCGTAGCCAGTTCCTCGGCCCCGGCGACGACCTCGTCGATCTTGTCCTCGGCGTCGGCCTTCACGACACAGCGGAAGGTGAAGGTGAGCAGGGTCCGCTCATAGGTGACGGTGCCCTCCTCGGTGAACTTCGACTGGAACAGATCGTGCTTGTCGGCCACGGCCAGCAGCTTGGCGCGCTGGTCGTCGTCGAGCGGCGCGAATTTGCCGTAGACGATGATCTGGTAACTCTTGCGGGGCATGGTGGTGGTGCTCCTCAGGTGTCGGGGGGACGGGGACGGTCAGGACACTCCCAGCCGCCGCGGTTGCCGCGGCAGCAGGAACAGCAGGCAGATCACCGCGGCCAGGCCTGCGGACGCCCAGTAGAGGGCTTCGCTGAAGGAGGCGGTGAACGTCCTGGAGTTGATCTCGGCCAGGGTGTTTCCGATCGCCTTCTGCTCGGCGGGATCGTCCCCGGCGAGGGCGCGGCAGGACTCGGGCACGGCGGTGAGGTCGGCCTGGCTGTGGGCGTCGACGGCGCAGGCCCGGATCTCGGCTTGCTGCGAGGCGACGACCTGGGCGCTCGGCAGCACCCGGTCGGCTTGCGTGCCCGCATGGGAGGCGAGGCCGGAGAAGAAGATCGCACCGATGACGGCTACACCGAGGGCGGCGCCGAGCTGACCGGCCGCGTTGATCAGGCCGGACGCCGCGCCGGCCTCTCGCGGCTCGACATCGCTGATGGTCATGCCGGTCAGCGGGGCCAGCAGCATGCCCATGCCGGAGCCGAGCAGCAGCATCGGGACGACGGCGTGCCAGGAGGTGATCCCGTCGCCGGCCTGGTCGGCGATCCAGGCGTACAGCAGGAGCCCGGCCATCATCAGCACCGCCCCCGCGAACAGGCAGTTGCGGCCGTAGAGGGGGAACAGTTTGCGGACGGCGAGGTTGCCGGCGATCGGGACGCCCAGCGAGAACGGGATCGCGGTGAGACCGGTGTGCAGCGCCGACCAGCCGAGACCGCCCTGCAGATAGAGCGTCCAGCTGAGGAAGAACCCGGCCGGGATGCAGCTGAACAGCAGTTGGGCGCCGACCCCGGCACCGAAGGTCCGGATCTTGAACAGGGAGAGGACGACCAGCGGCGAGCCGTCCTTGGCGGTCTTGTACCGCTCGTAGTACACGAACGCCACGAGGACCGGCACGGAGGCGATGAGCGAGGCGATGCTCCAGGCCGGCCAGCCGAGTTCGCGGCCGCGCAGCAGGGGCAGCAGCAGCACCAGCAGGCCGGTGCTCACCAGCACCATGCCGACCAGGTCCAGCCGGGTGGCGCGGGGCGACTTCGACTCTCGCATCCACATCGAGCCGGCGATCAGGGCGGCCACGCCGAACGGCAGGTTGACCACGAAGACGGTCCGCCATCCCAGGTCGGCCGGACTCCAGGAGATCAGCACGCCGCCCAGCAACGGTCCGGCGACGATGGCCAGGCCGATCATGCTGGCGTACAGGCCGACGACCCGTCCGATCTCCTCTGCCGGGAAGGTCACGTAGATGATCGCCAGGACCTGCGGCACCATGATCGCGGCGGCGATGCCCTGCAGAACCCGGGAGGCCACGAGGACTTCGGCGCTGGGGGCGAAGGCGCACAGGGCCGAGGCCACGACGAAGCCGACGACGCCGAACAGGAAGGCTCGCTTGCGGCCGAAGATGTCACCGAGACGGCCGCCGGTGATCAGAGTGACGGCGAAGGACAGGGTGTAACCGACGTTCAGCGCCTGGACGGCGGCCGAGGAGGCGCCGAGGTCCTCCTGGATGCTCGGGATCGCCACGGTGACGATGTTGACGTCGAGCAGATCCATGAAGGTCGCGGCAAGCAGGACGATCAGCGCCAGCCAGCGCTTGGGGTCCGGGCCGTCGGCGGCGACGGGCGGTCCGAGAGCCGCCTCCGCCGTCGTCGACGTCGCTTCCTCGCTCATGGGTGGTACTCCAGTTCTTCGGTATGGCGTGGCCGGCAGAAGGCGCCGGCCATCGACTCAGGGAGTGGTGCCGTTCTCCGGGGCGGGCGGCTCGGCGGGTTCGGTGGCGCCGGTGCGGGCCAGTGCGGTCCACGACCGCATCAGCAGATCCACCACGTCCATGACGCCTCCCGCCGTGCTGTCACCGGCCGAGAGCACGCGCTGGATGGAGAGCCCGTCGTCCAGGGCGTGCACGATCAGGGCGAGCAGCTCCACCGGTGCGGGTGGCGTGACCGACCGGGCGGCGAAGCCCTGCGTGAGGGCCTGGGCCATCGCCTCGCGGGAACGGCGCTCCCGGTCGGCCAGCAGGGACAGCACTGCCGGATCGCGCATGCCGTAGAGCCACAGTTCGGTGCGCAGGGCCAGCCAGCTCGCGAAGTTCTTGTCCCGCTCGCGGTGCCAGTTGCGCAGGTGCTCGATCGTCTCCTCGAACGAGCCGGCGTTGGCGCTGAGTGCCTGTACCTCGGCCAGTTCGCGCTCGGTGCGCTGCTCCAGGAGGGCCAGGATCAGCTGCTGCTTGCCGTCGAAGTTGCCGTAGAAGGCGCCCCGGCTGTACCCGGCGCGTTCCACGATCTGTTCGACCGAGGTGCCGTTGACGCCGCATTCGGCGAACAGGTCGGCCGCCGCCTGCAGCAGCTCCTGGCGCGTGATTTCCCGGCTCTCCTGGCGGGTGAGTCGTTTGCTGATGATCGGCCTCCTTCCGAGAACTCAGATACAGTACCGCATTCTGATACAGTCCTGTATCTGAATACTGCATGGTTCAACCCGGGGTGTGTCGCATGGCTCGCCGGCGACCCCCGTCAACACCCGGATCAGCGTGGCGAAGCTAGTGAATGGGGATGTTGGTGACCGGAACATTTGACTGGACGGACATCGAGTTCGACCTGTCCGACGTTAATTTCGTGACCGACCGTGAGGCGGGGGAGCGCTGGACAGGCGCGCCCCGACCGGTGTGCCCGGGCCGCTTCTCCGACGGCAACGACGTCTACGTCGTCACCCAATATGAGGCGGTCCGCAGCCTGTTCGCCGACCGCCGGGTCAGCAACCACCCGCCGGAGGGCGTCCACCTCGACAGCATGCGCCGCCGCGGCGTGCCCGAGGAACTGCTCAAGTACTTCGACTCGACGATCATGACGATGGTGCCGGAGGACCACCGGCGCGTGCGGTCCCTGATCGACCGGGCGTTCTCGGTGCGCCGGGTCAAGTCCCTGCGCCCCCGGATCGAGCTGCTTGCGGACCAGCTGCCCGACCGGATGGATCCCGAAAGCGAGACGGACCTCGTCGCCGAGTACGCCCATCCCATCTCCACCACGGTCATCTGCGAACTCCTCGGCGTCGACGACGAGTACCGCCAGGGCTCCGTCAAGTTCCGTGCTTGCGTGGAGGGTTGACGTTCAGGCTGGTAGGGGCGGATAGCAGCGCAGGCACGGGGGTTCGTGATCATTGTGGTGTCGAAGCCAGATGATCACGAGGACGTCCCGTGCCTGCTGTCGCATCTTCCCCCATCCCTGCCGTGCTGGAGAAGCTGGGTCCGCTGGATGCGGACCGGATCGCTGACCTGCGTCCCTATCTCGAATCGGTTCCGGATCCGCGCTCACGCCGGGGCCGGTGGTACTCGCTGACGTCGATCTTGCTGGTGTGTGCCTGCGCGGCCGTCTGCGGCGCGAAGAGCATCGACGAGCTCGCCGAGTTCGGCGAGTTCGGAGAGCGGGCCACGAACTCGCTGCTGGCATCCCTCGGGGTACGCCGTCACCTGCTCGGCTGGCGGCGCAGCCCCAGGCCGGTCACGCTCGGACGCGTCCTTCAGGCGCTTGACGGCGACGCCCTGGACCAGGCTGCTGGCCGACCGGCACCGCATCACCGCGTCCGCGGACGTGCCCGGGGCCCGATCGCGGCAGGTCATCGCCGTGGACGGCAAGGCACTCAAGGGCTCAGCGCGCCCGGACACGCCGCGCCGTCACCTGCTCTCGGCGGTCACCCACGACCGCGTCGCCACGATTGCCCAGGTCGAAGTCGGTGCGAAGACCAACGAAGTGCGCCATTTCAAGCCCCTGCTGGCGCCACTCGACCTCGCCGGCAGCGTCGTCACCTTCGATGCCCTCCACTCGGTGAAGGCCAACATCACCTGGCTGGTCGAGACGAAGAAGGCCCACTACATCGCCGTCATCAAGACCAACCAGCCCACTGCCTATGCCCAGCTCTCCGCCCTGCCCTGGACCTCGATCACAGTCCAGCACACCGCCTCCGCCACCGCCCACGGCCGCCGCGAGTCCCGCTCGATCAAGACCTGCGCCATCGCCGACAACCTCGGCGGCATCGCTTTCCCCCACGCCCACCTCGCCATCCGGGTCCACCGCCGCCGCAAGCCCACCGGCCGGCCCGAAACCCGCGAAAACGTCTACGCGGTCACCAGCCTCGCCGCCCACCAAACCCGCCCCGCCGACCCCGCCACCGCCATTCGCGAGCACTGGGGAATCGAGGTGCGCCATGAGGCGCTTTGTTTCCGGACGGGGGTGAGAGACCCCCGGCGCCTGGCTGTCGCAGCAGCCGGGTGAAGCAGAGGGCAGCCGTCATGCCGCAGGAAGCGTGGGCGTGGCGGTGGCAAGCGGCCCTGACACCGTCGGGACGTGCGGGTACTACCAGACCGTGCGGGTCCGGCCAGCGACTCACGAAGGGATACGAAAGGAACCGGTGCTTGACGCCTCGTTAGCCAGAACCGCTCCCAAACCTGGTGGATATGGGGCGGGAGTGCGGTGCGAGCTGGGCTGTTTCGACAAGCAGGCTCCCGTCCGTCGCGGCAACCGGCCGCGACGGACAGGTCGTCACGTGTGTCTGCGGGCGTGACGAAGACCGCCGGGGTATAGCCGGGTCCCTCCCGTGAGAACCGGGACAAAGTGAACATGGGAACCATGCAGGGTCTGCCCTCCCCGCTCCCCAGCCAGGGGACGGGTGGCAGGCGCGCTGTCCGCTGTCGGGCCCTGTGTGGGGCGGAGCGGTCGTAGTACTCCGGGGACGGTAGCGCCGTCCGCATGGGGAAGGACCGCAGCGAGTCACGTAGATGAGGAGAGGAAATGGCAGGAGATACGCCGGGGAACCCCAGCGTTCCCGAGGCCGCCGAGTATGCGGCAGCCTCGCGGGTACTGCGGATTCAGTCCAAGCTGCACGATCGGGCAGTGGCCGACCCTGGCCGCGTGTTCGATGATCTGTTCAATCTTGTGGCAGACCCGGCGTTCCTGCTCGAAGCATGGCGCCGGGTCAGAACGAACAAAGGAGCGCGAACAGCCGGGATCGACGGCTGGACCGCTCCGGGGATCGAGGCGTCCGAGCGCGGTGTGCTCGGGTTCCTCGACCAGATCCGCGCGGACTTGAAGGCGCGGACGTTCGTCCCCCTGCCCGTGGCCGAACGCATGATCCCGAAATCCAACGGGAAGATGCGCCGCCTGGGCATCCCGACCGCGCGAGACCGCGTGGTGCAAGCCAGCCTGAAACTGGTACTCGAACCGATCTTCGAGCCCGGGTTCAGCTCGTCCAGCTACGGGTTCAGGCCCGGCCGACGAGCGCAGGACGCGATCGAGGACGTCATCCACCACGCCCGCTCGGGCTATGTGTGGGTGTTCGAGACCGACATCGCCGCCTGCTTCGACGAGATCGACCACACGGCCCTCATGAACCGGGTGCGTCAGCGTATCGGCGACAGGCAAGTCCTGCGGCTGGTCAAGTCCTTCCTGCATGCAGGGATCCTGACCGGGGAGGGCACCCTGCGGGAGACCGTGTCGGGCACGCCGCAAGGCGGGATCCTGTCCCCGTTGCTCGCGAACATCGCCCTGGGCGAGATCGACGAGCACTTCGACACGAAGCGCCGAAGCCTTTCCAAGGAATGGCACCGGCGCCGACACCGCCGTGAAGGGGGAGCGACGTACCGACTGGTCCGGTACGCCGACGACCTCGCCGTGATGGTGTTCGGCACTCAGGAGCACGCTGAAGCGCTCCGCGACGAAGTCGCAGGCGTTGCCGCCACCATCGGGCTACGTCTGGCCGAGGACAAGACCCGAACCGTCCATATCGACGACGGCTTCGACTTCCTGGGCTGGCACATCCAGCGCCACACCCAGCGGGGCTCGAGCCGTCGTATGGTCTACACCTATCCCAGCGACAAGGCCGTCACGTCGGTCAGGTCCCGGGTCAAGGAACTGACCGGGCGGCAGACGATGAACATGGACCCCGGCACAGTCTTCACCCTCCTGGGGCAGAGACTCCGGGGCTGGACCACCTACTTCCGCCACGGCGCATCCAAGATCACTTTCAGTGAGCTGGAGCACTACCTGTGGCACCGTGTGTGGAAGTGGCTCCGCCGACGCCACCGGCGCCGGCACTGGAGGTGGATCACCCGCACCTACGGCAGCCCCCACAACCGGTGGGGCTTCACCGCCGACGGCGTGGAACTGTTCAACCCCGCGAAGGTACCCATCCGGCGATACCGCTACCGGGGCAACACCATCCCCACCCCGTGGTCCGCACGACCAGCCCACGCCACCACCTGAGGGACTCGTGGAGAGCCCGGTGCCGGGTAACTGGCACGCCGGGTTCGGACGAGCGGCCAGGGGAAACGCCCGCCAGAAACGACGGAAACGCGCCCCTGGTCGACTCGTACAATTCCTCCCACTACATCCGAGACGTCACGTTCGCCGAGGACGCCTCGACCGTTCACACCGGCACCGCACCCCGCGCCATGGCCACCATCCGCAACCTCGCCATCGGCACCCTGAAGATCCTCGGAGCCGACAACATCGCCAAGACCACCCGCGCCATCCACCACGAACCCGAACGAGCACTCGCCATCCTGGGCATCACCAACAACCCGGACACTCACGGAACTTGATCAAGCCCTGGAGTACCGCGACCAGTGGCTGAAGTGGTCCGAGGCGTTCACCACCTTCGTTCGCCCCGACCCGGAGATCCTGCCGCCCGCGCTGTACGGCATGGTCGACACGGTCATCCGGCTGATAGGCGCGCGCCGTGCCCAGCCCGGCGACGACCTGATCTCCGACCTGGTCCAGGTCAGCGACGAGACCGAGAAGCTCGACGAGGTCGAACTCGTCGCCCTGCTGTGCGGGCCCTTCTTTCTGCTCCCGACTTTGCAGGTGCGCACTTCTGGCTGATCGTCTCCCGGTCTCCTGGGTGGGAGACGAGTGGGAGATGATCATGGCGTGGTGCTGCAATCAGGCGCTGGGAAATGCTGGATAGCGCTACCTGCGTGGCCCGGTCTCAGCCGCCGGATTCGCCCGCGTGCGGGCTCAGCACATCGGTGCCGACCAATGCGAAGATGACGATGCCGAGGATGATCCGGTAGACGACGAAGGGCATGAAGCTCTTGGTCGTGATGAACTTCATGAACCAGGCGATGACCGCGTAGCCGACGGCGAAGGCGATGACCGTCGCGAAGACGGTCGGCCCCCAGGAGACGTGGCCCTCGCCCGCCTCCCTCAACTCGAAGGCGCCCGAGGCGAGCACCGCCGGGATCGCCAGCAGGAACGAGTAGCGGGCCGCGGACTCGCGGGTGTAGCCCATCAGCAGACCGCCGCTGATGGTGGCGCCGGACCGGGAGACGCCCGGGATCAGGGCCATGGCCTGGCACATGCCGAAGATCAGGCCGTCCTTGACGGACAGGTCCCGCAGCGTCTTCCGCTCCCGCACGACACGGTGCTTGCCGCCCGTCTCGTCGCGGGCCGCCAGGCGGTCCGCGACGCCGAGGACGATGCCCATGACGATGAGCATGGTGGCGGTCAGGCGCAGATCACGGAACGGTCCCTCGATCTGGTCCTTGAGGGTGATGCCGAGCAGCCCGATCGGGATCGATCCGACGATCACCAGCCAGCCCATCTGGGCGTCGTGGTCCTGCCTCATCGCCTTGTCCGTCAGCGATCGGAACCAGGCGCTGACGATGCGGACGATGTCCTTGCGGAAGTAGATGAGGACCGCCGCCTCGGTGCCGATCTGGGTGATCGCGGTGAACGCAGCACCCGGGTCTTGCCAGCCGGCGAAGGCGGCCGTCAGGCGCAGATGCGCGCTGGAGGAGATGGGGAGGAACTCCGTCAGCCCCTGGACGAGCCCGAGGATGAGTGATTCGAACCACGACATGAAAGCTAAGCCGTCCAAGCACTGGTCAGGTCGGAACGTACGGTACGGGCCGCGATCATGCGCCCATCGCGTGGCAGCGTAGCGCCAGCGGGTTTCGGGGTGTCGGGCGGGTTGCCCCGGCGGCCGCGGCGCACGTATCCGGCCGGCGCCGAGCCGTTCCGGAACCGTCCCGAGGCCGCCCTGAATCGTCCCAGGCCGGCCTGCCCCGAGGAGTCCCCTGCCGGCACCGAGTCGTCCGGCGACCCCGGCGACCCCGGCGACCGTCCGGCGGGACTCGCGGGACTGGCGGGACTTCGGGACTGGCGGGCGCCGACCGGGGCCGGTGGACCCGGTGCCGGTGGACCGGCCCGAGGGGCGGTCCGAGGGGCGGTCCGAGGCGCGGGCCGTGGCGCGGGCGGGTTGACGGCGGGGGTGCCGGCCCGCGAGGAACGCGACATCCGGGAGGGCGGGCCGCGCCGGGCCGGGGCAGGGCGGGGGCGGGGCGGCGCCGGTGCGCGCCTGCGGGGGCTCGGTGGAGCCGGGCCCCGGCCCCGAGTCGTTCCCGCCGCTCAGGAGCCGCGGGTCAGCCGGTGGCGCTTGCACCACGCGACAACTGCCCCGACCAGCGCCGAGACGGCGATAAAGCCCGCCGAGGCCAGGAACACGGGGGACGTCGGCGACGCCGCGCTGCTTCCGGCGATCACATACGCCGCGGTGTTCGGGACCGAGCCGATACCGGTGCCCAGCAGGAAGGGGAGGTATCCCATCCGGGACACCGCCGCGCAGTAGTTGGAAGCGGCGAAGGGGATGCCGGGGAACAGCCGCAGCGCCAGCACCGAGCGGAACCCGTGCCGGCTCAACTGGCCGTCGGCGGCCTTCAGCCAGCGTCCGCGCAGCAGTGGACGGAGGGCCTCCTGGCCCAGGTACCGCCCCAGGGTGAAGGAGAGCCCCGCGCCCAGCACGGTGCCGGCGATCGCCGCCGCCAGCCCCGCATGCGAGCCGAAGAGCGCGCCGGCCGCCAGGTTCAGCAGGGGCCGCGGGACGAAGGCCGCGGTGCACAGCCCGTACGCCAGGGCGAAGAGCGCCACCGCCGTGGCGCCGCCGACCTGCGGCGGCCAGCCCGCCGACAGCAGCCGCTGCGGCTCGTACGCCACGACCGCCGACGCCGCTGACGCCAGGACGGCGACGAGCAGGGCCAGGCGTGACCGGGGGGAGAGGAGGACGCGGCCGGCGCGGAGAGCGAGGCCGTCGCGCGGCCCGGGGACTGGGTCGAGCATCCGGGGAGAGTAACCGACCCTGCCGTGTGATCGCCGTAAGGTGTGGCACATGACGCTCCCCGTACCGCGCAGCGCCCTCGCCGACACGGTGCTCGGACGGCTCACCGCGGTCTACCCGGCCGCGGCCGACCCGGTCCGGGCAGGGGAGGCCGCCGCGTACATGAGGGGCGTCGCGCCCTTCCTCGGGATCCGCACCCCGGAGCGCCGCAGGCTGTCCCGGACGGTCCTCGACGGCACACCGCAGCCCACGGAGGCCGACTGCACGGCGATCGCCCTGCGCTGCTGGGAGCTGCCCGAGCGGGAGTACCACCACTTCGCCGCCGACTACCTGAGGCGCCACGTCGGCCGCTGCTCCTCCGGGTTCCTACCGGTCGCCCGCCGTCTGATCACCGCCGTCTCCTGGTGGGACACCGTGGACACCCTCGCCGCGCATGTCGTGGGTCCGCTCGTCGCCGCCGATCCCGGGCTGGCCCGCGTGATGGACCGCTGGATCGGGGACGACGACCTCTGGGTGGTACGGACGGCCCTGCTCCACCAACTGCGCCGCAAGGAGACCACGGACGCGGAACGGCTCTTCCGGTACTGCCTCCGCCAGTCCGCACACCCGGACTTCTTCGTCCGCAAGGCGATCGGCTGGAGCCTGCGCGAGTACGCCAGGACCGACCCGGGGGCCGTGCGGGGCTTCGTCGAGTCCGCCCGGGACCGGCTCGCGCCGCTGTCCGTGCGGGAAGCGCTGAAGCATCTCTGACCCGGGCCGTTTCCCGGCCCGCCGACGACCGTCGACGTGGGTGCCCGCCCAAAACCGTTCGACGTACGTGCCCGCCGTCGGCGAGTATCGACGCATGTTCCGGCAGGCCTTCCCCGCAGCGCCGTCCGCAGTCGCGGACGCGCCGAAGGCTGCCCACTTCCCCGCCTTCGCGGCCTCCCCCGCTTCCACGGGCGTCACGGGCGTCACGGACATCACGGCCTTCCCCGCGGGATCCACGGCCGCTGTCGGTCTCGCGGGCCTCGCGGGCCTCGCGGGTCTCGTCGGCGCGACGGCCGCGGCGGCCGCCGTCGAGGCCACGCAGGCCGCCGCCCCCGCTGCCGCGGCGGCGCCCGCCGGCGGCGCCCGAAGCTGACCCTCCCCGGATCGTCCGGCGGACCCCGCAGGGGGAGGGTCGGTACGGCCCAGGGGTCCCCCTCCGCGAACGGAGTCACCTTTCGAGTTCCGGGAAGGAACCGACACCGCCATGCCCAAGACGGCATACGTGCGCACCAAGCCGCACCTCAACATCGGCACCATGGGCCATGTCGACCACGGCAAGACCACCCTGACCGCGGCCATCACCAAGGTCCTCAGCGAGCGCGGGACCGGCACCTTCGTGCCCTTCGACAGGATCGACCGCGCGCCCGAGGAGGCCGCCCGCGGGATCACCATCAACATCGCGCACGTCGAGTACGAGACCGACACCCGCCACTACGCCCACGTCGACATGCCCGGGCACGCCGACTACGTCAAGAACATGGTCACCGGCGCCGCCCAGCTCGACGGGGCGATCCTCGTGGTTTCCGCGCTGGACGGGATCATGCCGCAGACCGCCGAGCACGTCCTGCTGGCCCGTCAGGTCGGCGTCGACCACATCGTCGTCGCCCTCAACAAGGCCGACGCGGGCGACCCCGAGCTGACCGACCTCGTGGAGCTGGAGGTGCGCGAACTGCTCACCGCGCACGGATACGGCGGGGACTCGGTGCCGGTCGTCCGGGTCTCCGGCCTCCGGGCCCTCGACGGCGACCCCCGCTGGACGGCGGCCGTGGAGGCGCTGCTCGACGCCGTCGACACCTATGTGCCGATGCCGGTGCGGTACACGGACGCGCCGTTCCTCCTCCCGGTGGAGAACGTCCTCACCATCACCGGCCGGGGCACGGTCGTCACCGGAGCGGTCGAGCGCGGCACCGTACGCGTCGGCGACCGGGTGGAGCTGCTCGGGTCCGGCACGGCCACGGTCGTCACCGGCCTGGAGACGTTCGGCAAGCCGATGGACTCCGCCGAGGCCGGGGACAACGTGGCCCTGCTGCTGCGGGGCGTGCCGCGCGACGCGGTCCGCCGCGGCCATGTGGTGGCCGCGCCCGGCAGTGTGACGCCGAGCCGCCGCTTCACCGCACAGGTGTATGTGCTCTCCGGCCGTGAGGGAGGGCGGACGACGGCGATCAGCACCGGCTACCGGCCTCAGTTCTACATCCGGACGGCGGATGTCGTCGGTGACGTGGACCTGGGCGGGGCGGCGGTCGCCCGGCCCGGCGACACGGTCCATATGACGGTCGAACTGGGGCGGGACGTGCCGTTGGAGCCCGGGCTGGGCTTCGCGATCCGCGAGGGCGGCCGGACCGTGGGAGCGGGTACCGTCACCGCTCTGGTCTGAATCGGCGGTTCCGCCTCCCGCCCGCGGCGGGCGGCGGAACCGCCCCGTACACGTCACACTGCATCCATGGCGGACATGGACCACGCGGGTACGGGCGCGGGCGCGGACACGGGAACGGACGGGGACGGGCCTTCGCGGCACCGGGGAACCGCCCTGGTGCTCGGGGGCGGCGGACTCGCCGGCATCGGCTGGGAGGTCGGCATCCTGCACGGCCTCGCCGAGGCCGGAGCGGACGTCTCCCGGGCCGATCTCATCGTCGGCACGTCGGCGGGATCCGTGGTCGGTGCCCAGCTCTCCTCGGGGCTGCTCACCCTTCCGGAGCTGTATGACCGTCAGCTCGCGGATCCCGAGGGGGAGGTGCCCGCCGGAATGGGCCCCACCGTGCTCGCACGCTATGTCTGGGGGGTGCTCCGTTCCCGCGACGCCGAGGCGTACGGCGCGCGCATGGGACGGCTCGCGCTGTCCGCCCGCACCGAGCCGGAGGAGGCCCGCCGCGCCGTGTTCGCCGCCCGGCTCCTCACCCACGAATGGCCGTCGGCGCGCCGCCTCGTCGTCACCGCGGTGGACGCGCTCACCGGGCAGCTCCACGCGTTCGACCGGAGCAGCGGGGTGGGGCTGCTCGACGCCGTCGGCGCCAGTTGCGCCGTTCCCGGAGTCTGGCCGCCCGTCACCATCGGCGGGCGCCGCTTCATCGACGGCGGGGTGCGCTCGTCCACGAACGCCGACCTCGCGGCCGGATACGCCACGGTCGTCATCGTGGCGCCCATCTCGGTCGGTGGGGGACCCGTGCCGTCTGCCCGCGCGCAGGCGTCCCGGCTCGCCGCCGCCGGCGCCCGGGTCGTGCTGATCACCCCGGACCGCGCGGCCCGGAAGGCGTTCGGGCGCAACGTCCTCGACCCCGCGCGCCGGGCGCCCTCCGCCCGCGCCGGGCGCGGCCAGGCGGTCGCCCACGCGGACGAGGTACGGGCGGTACTGCCGGTCTGAGCCGGGGCGCCGAAGGCTCCGGGCTCCGGGCTCCGGAGCCCTGCCCGCCTGTCGTCCTGTCCCTGTCCCCGTCTCGTCCTGCCTCCGTCCCGTCCTGCCACGCCCCCGGCCTCCGTCGCGCCCCTGTCGCGGTCACGCCCAGCCCAGCCCAGCCACTGCCCGGGCCCTGGGCCTCCCCGCCGTTCGCGGAGACGCCGGGGGGCGGACAATGGGCAGGGTGGACGAACCGATTCCCGTCGAGCGCGCCGTGGACCACGGAACCGCCAGGCTGCTGCCGGACATCGACAGACCCCGGGCCTGGCTGCTCACCGTGGGGGGAGCACCCCAGTCCTACGTCGACCTGGACGACCCCACGCATCTGGAGTTCGAGTACGCCCGGCGCCTCGCCCACGTCCTCGACGTCACGGCGCGGGAACGCGCACCGCTCGACGTCGTGCACCTCGGCGGCGGGGCCCTCACCCTGCCCCGCTACGTCGCGGCCACCCGCCCCGGCTCACGGCAGGACGTGGTGGAGGCGGACCGCGGTCTGCTGTCACTCGTCGCCGAGCGGCTGCCGCTGCCGTCCGGCTCGGGCATAGCCGTGCACGCGGCGGACGCGCGCACATGGCTGGAGCGGGCGCCCGAGGACTCGGCCGATGTACTGATCGCCGATGTCTTCGGAGGCTCGCGCGTCCCGGCGCACCTCACCTCCCGGGAGTACGCGTGGGCCGCCGACCGTGCCCTCCGTCCCGGCGGCGTCTACGCGGCGAACCTCGCCGACAGCGCCCCGTTCGGCTTCCTCCGCTCGCAACTGGCCACCTTCGCGGCCGTGTTCCGGGAACTCGCCCTGATCGCCGAGCCGGGTGTGCTGCGCGGACGCCGCTTCGGCAACGCCGTCCTGCTGGCCTCGCAGGCGGCGATCGACGTCGCCGCCCTGGCCCGCCGGACGGCGTCCGACGTCTTCCCGGCCCGGGTGGAGTACGGCGACGGCCTGCGGCGTTTCGTCGGCGACGCCGGGACCGTGGGCGACGAGGACGCGACCGGGTCCCCCGAGCCGCCGGAGGGGTCGTTCGGCATCGGGTGACCGCAGTCGGGTCGGCCGGACGGTGCCGGCCGGACGGTGCCGGCCGGGCCGCGGCGGCCGGTCTGCGCGGCCGGCTCCCGGGCCCGGACGCCCCGTGGGTGCCGGCCCGGGCAGGGGGCACGGGGGGTCAGGCCGTCTCCCGCGGCTGGAGTTCGGCGGCCGCCGCGGCGGCCGGGGCCGGTACGGGACCACGCGCGGCCACCTGCCTCGTACGGCGCGTCAGATTCCGTACGTCCGGGACCAGCAGCACCAGCGCCGTCACCACGACGATCAGCGCCGCGCAACCCCACAGTGCCGTCTCCCGGCCGAAGAGGCTCTCGGCGGGGCCGGCCAGGGCCGTCGACAGCGGCAGCATCGCGGTCGAACCGAACCAGTCGTACGCGGAGACCCTGGACAGCTTCTCCTCCGGGATCTCCTGGTGCAGCGCGGTCATCCAGGCCACCCCGAACACCTCGATCGCGACCCCGCTGACGAACATCACCGCGACCAGCGCGCCGATCTGCACCGGTACGGCGAGCGCCGCCGACGGCAGCGCCAGCGGGAACACGCACAGTGTGCCGACGAGCAGCATCCGCCGGGGCTTCCAGCGCATCATCAGCAGCGCCCCGACCAGGGTGCCGGCGCCGAACGCCGCGAGCGCCAGGCCCCACGGGCGGGCTCCGCCCAGCGACTCCTCGGCGACCAGCGGTCCGTACACGGCGTCGGCGGCACCCACGACCGCGACCACCACGGAGAACTGCGCCACGATCGACCACAGCCACGGGCGGCTCGTGACCTCCTGCCAGCCGTCCCGCAGATCGCCGAGCAGCCCGCCGCCCGGGGCCCGCGCCGGGATGTGACCGACGTCGAGGAACGCCCGGAGCGCGCCGGCGACCGCGAAGGCGGCGGCGTCGACGGCGAGCACCCAGCCGGGGCCGATCGCGGCGATCATGGCTCCGCCGAGCGCCGCGCCGCCGATGCCCGCCCCGTGCATCGCCATGCGGAAGAGCGCGAACGCCCGTGCGGCCTGCTCCCCGTCGACACTGGAGATCAGCATGCCCTCGGCGGCGGGGGCGAAGAACGCCTGCCCGGTGCCGCAGAGCGCGGTGAGCAGCATCATCTGCCACAGCTGCGGATCGCCGGCCAGCACCAGCGCGGCGAATGCGGCCTGGGACACGCAGTTGAGGGCGTTGGCGGCCACCATCACGCGGTGCCGCGGCAGCCGGTCGGCGATCGCCCCTCCGATGAGCAGGAAGAGCACCAGGGGGAGGGTGCGGGCAGCCGCGACGAGACCGACGTCGCCGCCGTCGCCGCCGGACTCCAGCACCGCGAACGCCGCGGCGATCAGCGCGCCGTGCGAGCCCAGATTGGTGACGACCGCGGCGGCGGTCAGCAACGAGTAGTTGCGGCCGGCCCATTCGGGACGGCGGCTGAGGAGCGGCGTACGGGTATCCACTCCGGGACTATCGCCGCAGCCGCCCCCGCCTGCCAAACCGGTTTCACCGCCGCCTCCCCGCCGGGCGGTTCAGGACGACGGGGCCTCTGCCGGCCGCCCGGTGCCCGGTGCCCGGTGCCCGGTGAACGGTGTCCGGGGTCCGGGGTCCGGGGTCCGGGGTCCGCAGGATCGTCGCGTCCGGGATACCGCCGTCGACGCCCTTGGCGGCGTGGCCGGCCCGGGACGCGGAAGTCCCCCCGGCCTTCCTGCCGGAGAGGGCGATCACCTTGCCGTCGCTGCCGCACACGCCGTCCTTCTTCACACCGGCCTCGGCCTCCACACCGGCCTCCACACCGGCACCGGCATCGGCATCGGTCGCGGTCGCCGTCGCGGGGCGGGTGCGCGGTGGTCGGTCCGCCCCCTGGCGAGGGGATGGCCAAGGCGTTCTACCCGTGGGTAACATCCGGTCCCATGAGTGCAGACCAGATGTCCGTGGGTGAGCTGCTCGCCGCCACGGTCCCGATGGCCAGGACCCTGAACCTGGAGTTCCTGGAGACCTCCCCCGAGCGCGCCGTAGTCCGGTTGCCGGACCAGGCCGACTACCACAACCACGTGGGCGGGCCGCATGCCGGTGCGATGTTCACGCTGGCCGAGTCCGCCAGTGGCGCGATCGTGCTCGCCGCCTTCGGCGAGCAGCTGTCCCGGGCCGTCCCGCTCGCGGTGAAGGCCGAGATCGCCTACCGGAAGCTGGCCAGGGGCGTCGTCACCGCCACCGCGACCCTCGGGCGCCCCGCCGCGGAGGTCGTCGCGGAGCTGGACGCCGGGGGGCGGCCCGAGTTCCCCGTCGCCGTCCACATCACCCGCGAGTCCGACGACGCGGTGACCGGTGAGATGACGGTCGTCTGGACGCTGCGTCCGAACGGCTGACCCTCCCCGGGGGTTCCGCATACCCGGTACGTTGCCGCGCCCACGGCCCGGGGGCGGCCCTCACCCCGAGACGGACTGCCCTGCGTGTGCCGCCGGATGGTGCACGCCGGGCGGTGCACGCCGGGCGGTGCGCGCCGGGCGGCCCGGGCCCGGTCGCGGGCGGGCCCGAGCGGTGCCTCAGGGGCGCGGCCCGGACCCGGGTACGACCCCGAGCGTCGAGAAGTTGGGTCCGTCCGCCGGGAGGCGCAAGTGCCGCCCCCGGCGGACGGACCCGCCGAGGCATCGCCTACGGTGCACGGGAGAGTGGCACGGCGGCCGGGGTGAGGAGAGGGCGATGGCGGAGCGTGAGCGAGCACTGGTCTCGGCGGTCGGCGGCAAGGAGCCGAGGATCTCCCCGGAGGCGTTCACCGCGCCCACGTCCGTCGTGATCGGCGACGTCACCATGGCCGCCGGCGCGAGCGTCTGGTACCACACCGTGCTGCGCGCCGACTGCGGCCCGATCGTCCTCGGCGCCGACAGCAACATCCAGGACAACTGCACCGTCCATGTCGACCCCGGCTTCCCCGTGACCATCGGTGAACGCGTCTCCGTGGGACACAACGCCGTGCTCCACGGCTGCACCGTCGAGGACGACGTCCTCGTCGGCATGGGCGCGACCGTCCTCAACGGCGCCCACATCGGCGCCGGTTCCCTCGTGGCGGCGCAGGCACTCGTGCCGCAGGGCATGCGGGTGCCGCCGGGCTCCCTCGTCGCAGGCGTCCCGGCCAGGATCAAGCGGGAGCTGACGGACGAGGAGCGCGAGGGCGTCAGGCTCAACGCCGCGATGTACCTGGGGCTGGTGAAGAACCACCGGGCGGCGGCCGAGGGCTGACACAACTGCGGTCGGGCAGCCGGGCGGTGCGACCCATACGGGGCCCCATACGGGGGCGGTAGCGGCGGTGCAGCCCGCCGCGGGAGCGTCCGGCCGCGGCCTCCGGACCGCGGGCGGTGCGGCCCGCCGGCGTGTGGCGCCCTCCTGCGACGGCCGCGCCGTACGGCGGCGCGCTGTCCGCTGCCGCCGTGTCCGCGCGATCCGCCGTGCCCGGGGATCCGGCATGCCCGCCCGCACGGCAGGCCTCCGGTACTTCATCGCTCCATGCGGGTTCGGGTTCGGGTGCCCGGACGTGCGAACCCCCCCTCCGAGGACCCGGAAGGCGCAGTCACGACGACCTCGAAGGGACCGCACCCGGACGGCCCCGAACCGGTGCCGAGCGGCTCCGATCCCGTACTCCGCGATCCCCGGCCGTCCGCACCGTCACACGGCCCGACGGCCCGACGGCCCGACGGCCCGACGGCCCGACGGCCCCGATCGGACCCCGATCCGGCTCCGCCCGTCGATCCCGAGCCGATCGGACCCCGACCCGGGCCCACCCGTCGACCCCGAACCGTTCACTCATCCGGCGCCCGAGCCACCGGACCGACGCCGCCCCACTGCGCCCGTGTGCCGAGCGTCATCGATTGCGGACCCTGCGTGAGGAGCGCAAGGTGGATATGCAAGTCCACCCCCCACAACGAAGGGACAACCGACATGGGCAAGGCAAAGGCCAAGGCGAAGCAGGCCAAGGGCAAGATGAAGGAATCCGCCGGGAAGGCCATGGGCGACCGCGGGATGCAGGCCGAGGGCCGTGGCGAGCAGATGGCGGGCAAGGCCCAGGAGGCCGCGCACGACGCCGGCGAGCGGATGAGGAAGTCCGGCCGCTGAGCCCGGCCCGCGCCGCTCATACCCGGGGCGGCCGCACCGCACTTCGGTGCCGGTGCGGCCGCCCCGGTGTGCCCCAGCGCCGGCGGTCGCCGAGGCGCCCCCGCCCGCCCCGTCTCACTCCCCGTTCCGCCCCAGACCGCGGCGGACTCGGACCTTCACCTCGTCGAGCCGCCTGCGGCGCGTTAGGCGCTCGCGGGCGTGCCGGTCGAGTTCCTCGATGAGGCGCTCGGACCGCTTCTCGACGTCCAGTTCGTCGAGGATCCGGTCGGCCTCGGCCAGCAGCGCCCCGTGCAGCTGCCAGTTCCGCCGGTCCTCGCGGAGGCCGTCGAGGAGCACCGCGGCGACGCGGTCCCGGCAGGCGCGGCCCTCGGAGAGTTCCTGGGAGAGGCGGGCCTCGGCGTCCGCACCGGCGACGGACATCTGGGTGGTGATCAGGGCGGTGAAGGCCCCGATGGCATCGGACAGATGACCGAACAGGTCCTGTAGCCCCCTGGTCGCGGCAGGCGGGAAGATGGTGCCGGTGGGCTGGGTCTTCGCCAGGTCGGTGAGCGTCCGGCAGGAGACCCGGAGGATCACCGCGCAGATCTCCAGGGTGTCCAGCCCGGTTCTGAGCACGACCCGGGACAGCTCCGGCTCCTTGACCCGTGGATTGAGCCGCAGGCTCTCCTCCGCCTGCCGAAGCGCCGCGTCCACCTGCACGATGTCGTGGTCGAGCCGGCGGGCCTCGTGCAGCCGGGCAGCCGCCCGTGCCACCGGGGTGTGCTCGCCGAGTTCCTCGGCGATGTGCGCCAGCAGGCCCCGCATCCGCCCCGAGAGGTCGTTGATCGCCGCGCTGGCGTCGCCCACCCAGACGGGCGGTACGAAGAGGACGTTGAAGAGCAGCCCCACCACCGCACCGATCAGGGTCTCGAGCACCCGGTCCCAGGCCGTCTCCGTCACCTGTGTCACACCGAGGACGAGCATGGCGCTGATCGCCACTTCGGGCACGAACTCGCCGACCTTCACGAACCGCCCGATCACCAGCGACGCGAGGATCACCAGCCCCAGGCTCCACCAGCTCAGTCCCACCAGGGCGCTGAAACCGATCGCGATCAGCACACCGGCCACGACCGAGTTGACCCGCCGGATGCCGGTGGTGAGCGTCGAGTAGAGCGTGACCTGGACGACGAGCAGCGCCGTCAGCGGTGCGGTCAGGGGTACCGGTTCGCCGCTCAACCGGAGGGCGATGACATAGGAGACGACCGCGGCGGCGGTGGATCGCACCGTCTGGACGACTGCCGGCTCCCGATGGCGCCGTACCAGATCACGCAGGGGTTCGCTGGTTGCTGCCACCCTGGTCCCTTCTCCTCGTTCCCGCGTGTACTCGTCAGCTTCCCGGCGCCGCGTCCTTTTGTTCCCGCGTTCCCGCGTCCTCTCGTTCCCGCGCCCCCGCATCCCCCTCCGGTTCATTCGCCTCCTTCGGC
The DNA here is from genome assembly GCF_003122365.1 of Streptomyces spongiicola. Lineage (NCBI taxonomy): Bacteria > Bacillati > Actinomycetota > Actinomycetes > Kitasatosporales > Streptomycetaceae > Streptomyces > Streptomyces spongiicola. The sequence continues at coordinate 2,476,895 of NZ_CP029254.1, read as the reverse complement.
TCCGCCTCCGGTTCACCTTCCTTCGGCTCCGCCTCGCTCCGGCTCGTCGCGGGCACTCGGGTCCTCCCACCCCAGACTGCCGTCTGGACCGCCCCTCGCAATTCCACCCGCAGCGCTCCGCGGCGCTTCCCCCGCGGATCCACGCGCCGCACGGCGTGGGGTGAAGGTCACAGCGCACGTCCCGGGTTGCCCGCGTCCGGGCCCACTAACGTGGCCTGGTGCCGAAGAACCGAAACACGTTCCTCCCGCCGGTCTCCTGGTGGCGGCGACTGGTGTCGCGGGCCGTGCACGCCGGCTGGCGCTGGGTGCGGGAGGCGGGCGCGGTGACGGCGGAGCGGCCCGGCCCGCTGCGCTTCCGTGCCATCGGCGCCGGTACCCGGCTGGCGTTCCCGCAGGGAACGGTGTTCGGGGAGGCGTGGATCGAGCTAGGCGAGCACTGCATCATCGCCGAGCAGGTGACGCTGACCGCGGGCATGATGCCCGGCCTCGACCTCGGACCCGACCCGATCCTCACCTTCGGCGACGGTGTGGTGCTCGGTCGCGGCAGCCATGTCATCGCCGACACCCGGGTGCGGATCGGTTCCGACACGTACTGCGGCCCGTACGTCTACATCACATCGACCAACCACAGCTACGACGACCCGTGTACGCCGGTCGGCAAGCAGTGGCCGCGCGCCGAGCCCGTGGAGATCGGGCCCGGCTGCTGGCTGGGCACGGGCGCCGTGATCCTGCCGGGGGCCCGCCTCGGCCGCAACGTCGTGGTCGCGGCGGGGGCCGTCGTCCGCGGCGAGGTGCCCGACCACTCGGTGGTCGCCGGTGCGCCCGCCAGGGTGGTCCGCAGCTGGGACCCGGTCGAGGGCTGGCAGCCGCCGATGCGGACGCCCGCGCCGCTGCCGATCCCGGAGGGTGTGACACCGGAGCAACTGGTCGCCCTGGCCGGTCTCGCGGATCTTCCCGATCGCGACGATCTCTCCGGTCTCTCCGGTCTCGCCGACCTCGACGAACGCTGACCGGCCGGTGGCCCGGTGGCCCGGTGGGACCGCGGACGGCGGTCAGCCCGTCGCCAGGAGGACCGTCCCGACGAGCGCGAGCCCGGCGCCGGCGGTCTGCACCGCGCGCAGCCGCTCCTTGAGCACGCCGCGCGCGGCCAGGGCGGTGACCACGGGATAGAGCGAGGCGAGCACCGCCGCGATCGCCACCGGGCCCTGCTGCGCGGCGATGGAGTACGTGCCGTTGGCGGCGACATCCGCCAGGCCGACGAAGGCGAGGGCCGGCAGCGAGCGGACGATCAGGCCGGGCCCGCCGTCCTCGGGGAGCAGGCGGCCGCCCCGCTTCACCGAGACGACCAGCGCCGCGCCGCCCACCAGGACATTGGTGACGCGCTGCACGAACAGTGCCAGGAACAGGCCGGTGATCGTGGTCGATGCCTCGGCGATGAGCGCCATCACGGAGCCGAAACCGAACGCGGCGAGCAGGGTCAGCAGGATCGCCTGGCGCTGAACCGGCGCGCCCCGCAGTTCCGGGCCGCCCGCGAGCAGAACGCCGGCGACGGCGACGCCGATGCCCGCGAACTGGAGCAGCCCGGGCCGCTCGCCCAGGAGCAGACCCACCGAGACGGGCACCACGACCCCGAGCGATCCCAGGGGGGAGACGACGCCCATGGGGCCGAGGGCCAACGCCTTGTAGAAACTCAGCATCGCCACCGGGCCGACGACACCTGCCGCCACCGCGTACCAGAGCAGGGGCCCCGCCTCGCTCCAGCCGCCGATGAGCGCGACGATCACGCCGAGGACGGCCACGGCGATGGTCTGCGAGACGACCACGACCGTCAGCGCGGGGGTGCGTCGCGTCAGCAGTCCGCCGCCGAAGTCGGCCAGCCCCCAAAGAAGACTGGTGGCCAGGGCGAACAGGGCTGTCATCGATGCCTCGCAGTACAGTTCGGTGAACAATCGGGTGCACCACACCGTAGTACAGCTGGTTGAACTGGTCTATCAAAAATATTGGACGGAATGTGTCGGACCTCGAACAGCTCACGCAGTCGCTCGCCCGCAACCTGAAGCGCTGGCGCGGCGAGCGGGGTTTCACGCTCGACGCCCTCGCCGCCCGCTCGGGCGTCAGCCGCGGCATGATCATCCAGATCGAGCAGGCGCGCACCAATCCCAGCGTGGGCACCACGGTCAAGCTCGCCGACGCGCTCGGCGTCAGCATCACCACACTGCTCGACTACGACCAGGGACCGCAGGTCCGGCTCGTGCCGCGGGAGCAGGCCGTACGCATGTGGTCCACCCCCGGCGGCAGCTCGACCACGCTGCTCGTCGGCGCCGAGGCCCGTGGCCCGCTGGAACTCTGGTCCTGGACGCTGGCGCCGGGTGAGGAGAGCGCGTCCGACCCCCACCCCGACGGCACCGTCGAACTCCTGCACGTCACATCCGGGGAACTCACCCTCGTCGTCGAGGGGCAGCCGTACACGGTGCCGGCCGGAACCTCGGCGACCTACGAGGCGAACGTCCCCCACGTCTACCGCAACGCGGGCGCCGGGACGGTCGAGATGACCATGGCCGTCTCCATCCCTCCCGTCCGCTGAGGGCCCGGCCGAGGACCCGGCCGAGGACCCCGGCTGAGGACCCGGCCGAGGGGCCCTGTCCGCCGAGAGGTCCGGCCCGGTGGACCCCGTCCGCTGTAGCGTGCCCGTCATGCGCGCACCCATCGGAGACTTCGACGACGCACGGCCCGCCCCGGAGTGCCTCGACCTCCTGGTCGCCCCCGTCGCCGACGCCGTACGGGCCTGGAGCGGTGGCGTCCCGGCCCGGCAACTGCTGTACGTCGACACCGACCCGGCCATCGCCGACACCGCCGTGTTCGTCGAGCACCACGGCGCCGGCCTCCTCTCCGCCTCGGCCAACTGCGTCGTGGTGGCCGGCAGGCGCGGCGGTGCGTCGACCCTCGCCGCGTGCCTGGTCCCGTCCAGGACCCGGGTCGACGTCAACGGCGTCGTGCGCAGGCAACTCGGCGCCCGCAAGGCTTCGTTCGCGCCCATGGAGACCGCGACGGACGAGTCGGGCATGGAGTACGGCGGGATCACCCCGATCGGCCTGCCCGCCGGCTGGCCCCTGCTCGTCGACTCCGCGGTCGTCGGCACCGAGTGGGTGCTCGTCGGCAGCGGCCGCCGCCGCGGCAAGCTGATCGTGCCCGGGAAGGTCTTCGCCGGGCTCCCCGGCGCCGTGGTGCTCGAAGGCCTCGGCACCGCCTGACCGCCTGACCGCCTGAAGGCGCGTCGGTGTTCGGCGCCGAGCGGGGTCGCGGCCCCCGCCCGCATCGCCGGGCGGGTCGTACCCGTTTGTGCCCGTCTGTGTCTGTCTGGGTCTGTCCGTGCCCGCCCGTGCCCGCCCGTGGCCGTCCGTGCCCGCTCGTGCCCCCGGCCGGGCGCCAATGCAGGCCGTCGGCGGGGCTGCACCAGGCGGCCCCCGGTGGGGCCGCGCTTGTGCTCCTCGGAGGACGGCCTCAGTCGAGGAGCGGGATCTCGATCGCCGGGCAGCGGTCCATGACCATGTCCAGGCCCGCGGCGCGGGTCCGCTCGTACGCCGCCTCGTCGATGACGCCCAACTGGAACCACACGGCACCGGCACCCCTGGCCACGGCCTGGTCGGCGACCGCGCCGGCCAGGGCGCTGTTGACGAAGACGTCCACGACGTCGATGTCGAACGGAACGGCGTCGAGGGACGGATAGCCCTGCTCCCCGTGGACCCTCTCGGCCTTCGGGTGCACCGGCACGATGCGTTTGCCGTAGCGCTGGAGCACCTTCGCGACCCCGTAGGCGGCGCGCCGCTCGTTCGAGGAGAGGCCGACGATCGCCCATGTGTCGCCGAGATCGTTGAGGATCCTGCGGACGCTGTCCGTCTCGCTGTGCACGTGCTGCCTCCCTGGTCGTTCGCTCGCCGCGGCGCCGGTCTCCCGCCACTGAGCCGGTCTGGCCGCCGCAATGGGCAACGGCCGGCGGCCCCTCGGCATTCCCGGTGGACGCGGGGAGGCCGCCGACGGCCCCGTACCGCACTGGGGGCCCGGGCCCCCGCGGCGGCCGCCTCCGCGAGCCGTGACGACCGCCCCCCACCCGCCCGGGTCCCCGGCCCCGGGGGGCCACCGACCCCCGCACCAGGCACGCCCCACGCACCGGAAGAATCAGGCGGACCGGAAGGGCCAGGTGGATCAGGCGTACCAGGCACGCCAGGCGGATCCTGCGGACCGCGCGGCGGCATAGGGTGGCGGGATGCAGGAGCAGTACCGGACGGTCGCCCGCGAGGGCGTCCACGAGACCGAGATCAGCCGATCGCGCTTCGTCTGCGCGCTCGCCCCGGCCGCGACCGAGCGGGAGGCGCAGGACTTCGTCGCGCGCGTCCGCCGGGCGCACCCGACCGCCACCCACAACTGCTTCGCGTACGTCGTCGGCGCCGACGCCGCCGTGCAGAAGGCGAGCGACGACGGCGAGCCCGGAGGCACGGCCGGGGTGCCGATGCTGCAGATGCTCCTCCGCCGCGACGTCCGCTACGCCGTGGCCGTGGTCACGCGCTACTACGGCGGGGTGAAGCTCGGCGCGGGCGGGCTCATCCGCGCCTACGGCGGTGCCGTCGGCGAGGCCCTGGACGCGCTCGGCACCGTGACCCGGCGGCGTTTCCGGCTCGCCACCGTCACCGTCGGCCACCAGCGCGCCGGCAAGGTCGAGAACGATCTGCGCGCGACCGGCCGGGAGGTACGGGACGTGCGCTACGGGGAGTCGGTGACCATCGAGATCGGCCTGCCGGACTCCGACGTGGACGCCTTCCGCGCCTGGCTCGCGGACACCACCGCGGGCACGGCCGCGCTGGAACTCGGTGGCGAGGCGTACGGGGACACCTGAGAGTCGGACGGCCCGGTCCGGTGGGACCCGGCCTGGTGGGACCCGGTCCGGTGGGACCGCTCCCGGAACCGGGTGAAAACCGAGGCTCCGGGGGAAGCGGACGACCAACGGCGCTAACGTGGTCGGTGCCGTCCGGTGGGCCCCGAGCCCTGGCCGGGCGCCGGCTTCCGGGCCGGGGAGGGGACACGATCAGGTCGGAGCTGTTTCTTGAGATTTCTGCACACGTCGGACTGGCACTTGGGGCGTACGTTCCACAGGGTGAGCCTGCTCGGCGCACAGCAGGCGTTCCTCGACCACCTGGTCAACACGGCTCTCGCACACGAGGCGGACGCCGTACTCGTGGCGGGGGACGTCTACGACAGGGCCGTACCGCCCCTGGCCGCCGTGGAGTTGTTCGACGACGTGCTGCACCGGCTGGCGGACGCGGGCGTGCCCACCGTGATGATCTCCGGGAACCACGACTCGGCCCGCCGGCTCGGGGTGGCCTCCGGGCTGATCGAGCGCGCCGGAATCCATCTGCGCACCGACCCGGCGGGCTGCGCCACCCCCGTGGTGCTGCGGGACCGGCACGGCGACGTCGCCTTCTACGGCCTGCCGTATCTGGAACCCGCCCTCGTCCGGGACGAGTTCGGCACGGCCGCGGGCCACGAGGCGGTGCTCGGCGCGGCGATGGACCGGGTGCGCGCGGACCTCGCGGAGCGGGCGCCGGGCACCCGCTCCGTCGTCCTCGCACACGCCTTCGTCGCGGGCGGCGAACCGAGCGACAGCGAGCGGGACATCACCGTCGGCGGTGTCTCCGCAGTCCCCGCCGCGCTCTTCGACGGCGCCCACTACGCGGCCCTCGGCCATCTGCACGGCTGCCAGACCGTCAGCGAGCGGGTTCGGTACTCCGGTTCCCCCCTCGCGTACTCCTTCTCCGAGACCCGCCACCGCAAGACCATGTGGCTCGTCGACCTCGGCCCGGCCGGGGAGATCGCCGCCGAGCGGCTGGACTGCCCGGTGCCCCGGCCCCTCGCCCGCATCGAGGGCCGGATCGAGGAACTGCTGGCCGACCCCGCGCTGGCACGCCACGAGACGGCCTGGGTCGAGGCCACCCTCACCGACCCGGTACGGCCCGCCGACCCCATGGCGCGGCTCACCGCACGCTTCCCGCACACCCTGAGTCTCGTCTTCGCCCCCGAACGCACCGGCGGGGCCGCGCCCGCCACCTACGCGGAGCGGGTGCGCGACCGCGACGACCACCAGATCGCCGAGGACTTCGTGACCCATGTCCGAGGGGGCGGCGGCCCCGACGAACTCGAACGCGCCCTGCTCCGCGACGCCTTCGACGACGTACGGGTCGACACCGCCGTCCGCGAGGTGGCCGGGTGAGACTGCACCGGCTGGAGATCACCGCCTTCGGTCCCTTCGCCACACGGCAGCAGATCGACTTCGACACGCTGTCCGCCGCTGGCCTCTTCCTGCTGCACGGACCGACGGGGGCGGGCAAGACGTCCGTCCTCGACGCCGTCTGCTACGCCCTGTACGGCGCGGTGCCCGGCGACCGGCAGGGCCCCGGTACCTCCCTGCGCAGCGACCACGCCCCCGCCGGCACCTGCACCGAGGTGTGCCTGGACCTGACCGCGGGCGGCCGCCGACTGGAGATCACCCGCCGTCCCGCACAGCCCCGCCCCAAGAAGAAGGGCACGGGCGTCACCACCGAGAAGGCGCAGAGCCGACTTCGGGAGTACGACGCCGCGCGCGGCGAGTGGACCGCACTCAGCCGCTCCCACCAGGAGATCGGCGACGAGATCGCCCAGCTCGTCGGCATGAGCCGGGACCAGTTCTGCCAGGTCGTCCTGCTGCCGCAGGGCGAGTTCGCGCGCTTTCTGCGGGCGGACGCCGAAGCACGCGGAAAGCTGCTCGGCAGGCTCTTCGACACCCGCCGGTTCGCCCTGGTCGAGGCACGCCTCGCCGAACTGCGCCGCGCCGCCGAGCAGCAGGTGCGGGACGGCGACGAGCGACTGCTGGCCCTGGCCCACCGGATGGGCCAGGCGGCCGGGAACGCGGCCGGCGCCTGGCCCGCCCCCACCCACCGGCCGGGAGACCCCGGCCTCGCCGACGCGGTGCTGCAGTGGGCCGCCGTGGCCCGCGCGGACGCCCGGGAATCCCTCGCCGTCGCCGCCTCGGCCCGGTCCGCGGCCCGGACCCGCCAGTCCGCCGCCCGGCACGAGCTGGACGCGGAACGGGAACTGGCCGCACTCCAGCGGCGCCACGACGACGCCGTACGGCGGGCCGGGGAACTGGCGGAGCGGCGGCCCGCGACGGAACGCGCACGAGCACGCCTGGAGCAGGCCCGCCGGGCCGAACTGGTCGGTCCGGCGCTGCGGTTGCGCGAGGACGCCGAACGGGAGCACGACTCGGCCGACGCCGCCGCCCGGCGGGTCCGGGCCGCCCTCCCCGCGGCACTGGCCGACACGGGAGCGGAGCGGCTCTCCGAACTGGAGCACGAACTCCGGCAGGAACTGGGCGGCCTGGACGCCGCGCGCCGCGCCGAACTGCGCAGCGCCGGCATCGCCCGCGAACTCGGCGAACTCGACCGGCAGTCCCGCGATGACGACGTGATCCTCCGGGACGCGGAGGGCTGGCTCGCCGACTGGGACACGGTGCGCCGCTCGCTACAGGACCGGATCGAGGCCGCGCAGGAGGCCGCGACCCGCGCCGAACACCTCGCGGGACGGCTGGAACCGGCCCGCCGCCGGGTGACCGCCGCCCGTGACCGCGACGGGCTGGCCGCCAGGGCCGATGCCGTCGAGCACGACCGACGCAGCGCGGGCGAGCGGGCCGGCGCGGCCCGTGAGCAGTGGCTCGACCTCAAGGAGCGCCGGCTCCTCGGCATCGCCGCCGAACTCGCCGCCGGGCTCGCCCCCGGCGAACCCTGTGCCGTCTGCGGCGCCACGGAGCACCCCGCACCGGCGAGGCCGGGCCAGGCCCATGTCGACCGCGCGGCGGAGGACGCCGCCTATGAGGAGTACGCCGCCGCCGACCGCGCCCGCGCCGAGGCCGAACGGGAACTGGCCGTGCTGCGGGGGGCGTTCACGGCTGCGAGGGAGGCGGCGCGCGAGTCGGCCCCCGAGGTCCCGGGTGACGGTGGAGGCCGGCGTGCGTCGTCGTTCGTGTCCGAGCCGGGTGTTCCGTCGTCGTTCGTGTCCGAGCCGGGTGTTCCGTCGTCGTTCGTGTCCGAGCCGGGTGTCCCGTCGTCGTCCGTGCCTGAGCCGGGTGTTCCGTCGTCGTTCGTGTCCGAGCCGGGTGTTCCGTCGTCGTTCGTGTCCGAGCCGGGAGTTCCGTCGCCGTCCGTGCCGTCACCGTCCGCGGCGCCCGACGACCTGCGCGGCGGAGAGGCGGCGGACGGCGCCGGTGAGCCGACGGGCCCGGGCGCTCGGGGAACTCAGGCACCGGCCGGCGGCGCCGCGGAGGTCCGGCGGGACCCCGCCGCCGCCCCGGACCCCACCGCGGTGGGCGGGTCCCCCCGTGCCGTGGCCGTCGCCGAGCACTCAGGCGGCGGCACGGCGGACGCCGCGCCCGCCGACCCCGCCCTCACGGCCCTGGAGGAGGTCGTGGCCCGGCTGGAGCGCGAGCACCGGCAAGCCCACGCGCTGGCGGCCGGGACGCACGACGCCCGCGAGGCACTGGACCGGGCCGAGCGGGAGCACGGCGAGCGGCTGGCGGCGCGGCAGGAGGCCGAACGGCGGGCCGTCGCGCGGACGTCGCGGCGGGAGGCCCTCGAGAGCGAGCAGACCGTGCTGGACGCGGAGGTGGCGCGGGCCGTCGGCGGCAGCGGCACCGTCGCCGATCGGACCGCGCTGCTGGAGCGGCGCATCGCCCTGCTCCACGAGGCCGCGGAGGCCGTCCGCGCGGCGGACACCGCGGCGCGCCGTCTGAAGGAAGCCGACGACCGGCTCTCCGACGCGGCGTTCCGGGCCGGGTACGGCACCCCGGCCGACGCGGCCACCGCGCTGCTGGACGACGCCGGACAGCGCGACCTTCAGCGGCGGCTCGACGCCTGGCAGGCCGAGGAGGCCGCGGTGGCCGACCGCCTCGCCGAACCGGGACCCCGCGCGGCCGCAGCCGGCCCGCCCGCCCGGCCCGAGGCGGCGCTGCGCGTCTTCGACGCCGCCGAGAGCGCACTGCGCGACGCGGTCTCGGCGCTCGACTCCGCCCGGGAACGCTGTGCGGAACTCGACCGGCTGTCGCGTCTGGCCGCGGCCGAGGCACGCCGCCTCGGCCCGCTGCGCGACGACTACGAGCGCGTCGCCCGGCTCGCCGGCCTCACCGCGGGCACCTCCGCCGACAACGAGCGCAGGATGCGCCTGGAGTCGTACGTCCTGGCGGGCCGGCTGGAGCAGGTCGCCGCGGCGGCCACCGTACGGCTCCGGCGCATGTCCGCGGGCCGCTACACGCTGGTCCACTCCGACGCCCGTTCCGGCGGCAAGCGCTCCGGACTCGGTCTGCACGTCGTCGACGCGTGGACCGGCAGGGAGCGGGACACGGCGACGCTGTCCGGCGGGGAGACCTTCTTCGTCTCGCTCGCGCTCGCCCTGGGCCTCGCCGACGTCGTCACCGACGAGGCCGGCGGCGCGCGGCTGGACACCCTGTTCATCGACGAGGGCTTCGGCAGCCTCGACGACCAGACCCTCGACGAGGTGCTCGACGTCCTCGACTCGCTCCGGGAACGCGACCGCAGCGTGGGCATCGTCAGCCATGTCGCCGACCTGCGCCGCCGGATCCCCGCCCGGCTCGAGGTGGTCAAGGAGCGCGACGGTTCGGCCGTGCGGCTGCGGTCGTCCCCGGTCGGCGGCTGAGCGGCCGCCGGGGGAGGGGCGAGGAGTACACGACGCTCGTCGTCACGGCGCCGAGTCCGATCCGGCCCGCGATCTCCTCGAGGTGGCTCATGGACCGGGCGGCGACCTTCAGCACGGAGCAGTCGTCGCCCGTGACACGGTGTGCCTCGAGGATCTCGGGAGTCGTGCCGAGCAGATCGTGGAACGGTTTGCAGCCGCCGTGCGGGTGGCGGAGCCGGACGAAGGCGAGGCTTTCCTTGAGGATCCTCTCTCCCCCCGGCGTCCTTCGCGGCGATGCCCGAGGGCGAGTCGCCCCCGATCATGTACGCGATGTCCCGCCTGGGTCCGCCCGTCCTGCCGCGCCTCATGGACGGCCACCAGGACGTCTTCCTGCGCCCTTCGGGCCGCTCGCCCGGCAGCCCTCATCGCAGCGCGGCGGCACAGCGCTGCGGCCGTGTCCCGGTGCGGGGCGAACGGCACCGCCGTCGCATCCGCCCCCGCGGCGCAGAAGACGGAGCGGACCGCGGGGCTGCCCCACCGGCCGGGGGCGGCTGCCGCCGGTGCCGAGCGGTGCGGCGGCGCTCATCGGGCGCCGCCGCACCACGGGATCCCGCTCGGTCCGGACGCACGGGCGGACCGCCCGGCGGCCCGTGCGTCCGGACCTCGCGGTACGACTCCCGCCGTCACAGCCTCGACAGCTCGTCCACCAGGTCGTCCAGGCCCAGCGGACCCTGCGACAGTGCCGCCATGTGCCATGCCTTCGCGTCGAAGGCGTCGCCGTGTGCCTCCCGGGCACGCTCCCTTCCCAGCAGCCAGGCCCGTTCTCCCAGCTTGTAGCCGATGGCCTGCGCGGGCATGGACAGATAGCGGGTCAGCTCGCTCTCGACGAAGTCGCCGGGCCGTCCGCTGTGCCGGCCGAAGAACTCCTGTGCCAGCTCCGGTGTCCAGCGCTCGCCGGGGTGGAACGGCGACCCCGCGGGGATCTCCAGTTCCAGATGCATGCCGATGTCGACGATGACCCGGCAGGCGCGCATCATCTGGGCGTCCAGATAGCCCAGCCTGCGCTCGGCGTCCGGCAGGAAGCCGAGTTCGTCCATGAGCCGCTCGGCGTACAGCGCCCAGCCCTCCGCGTTGGCGCTCACCCCGCCGACGGTCGCCTGGTAGCGCGACAGCCGGTCGGCCACGTGGACCCACTGCGCGATCTGCAGATGGTGGCCGGGTACGCCCTCGTGGTACCAGGTGGAGACCAGGTCGTACACGGGGAAGCGGGTCTCGCCCATGGTCGGCAGCCAGGTCCGGCCGGGGCGTGAGAAGTCCTCGGAGGGTCCCGTGTAGTAGGGAGCGGCGGCGCTGCCGGCCGGCGCGATCCGGGACTCCACCACCCTTACCCGGTCGGCGAGTTCGAAGTGGGTGCCGTCCAGGGCGGCGATGGCCTCGTCCATGAGCCCCTGCAGCCACTCGCGCACCTCCTCCACACCCTCGATGTGGGTGCCGTGCACGTCGAGGTGGGCCAGTGCGTCCCAGGGGCCCGCACCCGGAAGGATCTTGTCGGCCTCGGACTCCATCTCGCCGAGCAGCCGGTGGTACTCGGACCAGCCGTACGCGTAGGCCTCGTCGAGGTCGATGTCCGTACCGTTGAAGAAGCGGACCCACCGGGCGTAGCGCTCTCGGCCCACCGTGTCGGGGGCACCCTCGACTCCGGGGGCGTACACCTCGCGCATCCAGTCGCGCAGGGAGCGGAGGGCGGACGTGGCGACCGCCGCGGCGGCGTCGAGTTCGGCGCGGAGTCCGTCCGGGCCGGTGGCGGCGAAGTCCTCGAACCAGCCGCTGCCGTTCGCTCCGTCTGCTCCGTCTGCTCCGTCGGTCCCGTCCGCGCGGCCGGTCCCGCCCGTCCACTGGTCGAGCTGTGCGAGGAAGGCGGCCGTGGCGCGCGGACCGGCGGGGAGCCCGCGCTCCAGCCCGAGGGCCAGCGAGGCGCGGTAGCCGGCGAGGGCGTCCGGCACCGCCCGCATGCGTTCGGCGACCGCCGTCCAGTCCTCCTTGGACGCCGTCGGCATCACGGTGAAGACGTTGCGCACGCTGTGCGCGGGGGACCTCAGGTTGCTGACGATGCGCAGGCCCTCCTCGGCGTCGTGCACGGCGAGTTCGGCGGTGAGCCGTTCCCGCAGCAGACGGCCGCAGCGCCGTTCGGCGTCCGAGTCCGCGCCGGGCAGCTTCTCGGCCTCGTCGAGCCGGACGAGCGTCGCGCGGGCGAGCTCGGCCACGGCCTCCCGGCCGGCCGGGGAGAAGTCGGGGAGGAGGCCCGCGCTCTCCGGGACTCCGAGGTAGGTACCGATGATCGGGTCGAGGGCGACGAGGGCGTCGACATAGGCGTCGGCGACCTGGCGGGGCAGCACGCTGCTCGGTGTCTCTGGCATGCGCTCATCCTGATACGCGCGGGTGGCCGGCGTCATCACCGGCCGGTCTCGCGGGGCTCCGGTCGGCTGACAAATGAGCATGCCCGGTGGCGTCCTGAGCGGGCGGCAGCAGGGGACCGCAGTCCCACTGCTGGAAGATCAGTCGGGTCTCCACACGGGCGACTTCACGCCGTGACGTGAACTCGTCCAGCACCAGCCGCTGCAGGTCCGCCGTGTCGGTCACGGCGACATGCACCAGATAGTCGTCGGGCCCCGTGAGATGGAAGAGCGCACGTGACTCCGGCAGGGCCCGGATCCGTTCGACGAACGGACCGATCAGTTCCCTCCGGTGCGGACGGACCTGAACCATCAGGAGCGCCTCGAGCCCTCTTCCGAGTTTGGCCGGATCCAGTCGCAGCTGGTGCCCGAGGATGACCCCGCTGCGGCGCAGCCGGCTCACCCGGTCCAGGCATGTGGAGGGCGCGACGCCCACTTCGGCGGCCACCTCCCGGTAGGTGGTCCGTGCGTCGTTCTGCAGGACGCGCAGTATGTGAAGATCGACCGGGTCCAGAACGACAGAATCAGCCATGGCCCGAACGTAGCACGGAGTAACCGCCCTACCGTCCGGTAATTGTCCAGAGTGCGCGCCATGGAATTCGCCCCCTCGAACGCCCCCGCACCCACCCGGGCGCTCGCCACCGAAGCCGTGCACGCCGGACGCGAGGACCTCGTGCGGCTCGGCCTGCACGCCGCGCCGATCGACCTGTCCACCACCTACCCCTCCTACGACGTGGAGGGGGAGGCCGCGCGCATCGACGCCTTCGCCTCCACCGGCGGGCGGCTGGACGGTCCGCCCGTCTACGCCCGGCTGGACAACCCGACGACGGCCCGCTTCGAGACCGCGCTGGCCCGGCTCGAGGGTACGGAGGACGCGGTGGCCTTCGCCAGCGGAATGGCCGCCCTGACCGCGGTGCTGCTGGTCCGGGCCTCGATGGGGCTGCGCCATGTGGTGGCGGTCCGGCCGCTGTACGGGTGCAGCGACCACCTGCTGGACGGCGGACTGCTCGGCACCGAGGTGACCTGGACCGACCCGGCGGGCGTCGCCGCGGCGATCCGGCCCGACACCGGGCTCGTGATGGTCGAGAGCCCGGCCAACCCGACGCTGGCCGAGGCCGACATCGCGGCGCTCGCCCACTCCTGCGGCTCGGTCCCGCTGCTCGTCGACAACACCTTCGCCACCCCGGTGCTCCAGCGGCCCGCCGAGCAGGGCGCCCGGCTCGTGCTGCACAGCGCGACCAAGTACCTCGGCGGCCACGGCGACGTGATGGGCGGTGTGGTGGCCTGCGACGAGGAGTTCGCCGCCGCGCTGCGGCAGGTGCGCTTCGCGACCGGAGGAGTGCTGCACCCGATGGCCGGCTACCTGCTGCTGCGGGGGCTGTCAACGCTGCCGGTCCGGGTCCGGGCCGCGTCGGCGACCGCCGCCGACCTCGCCCGCCGGCTCTCCGCCGACCCTCGCGTCGCCCGGGTCCACTATCCGTCGGTCGGCGGCGCGATGGTCTCCTTCGAGGTCTGCGGGGACCCGCGCGACGTGATCGCCGCCGTCCGGCTGATCACGCCCGCCGTCAGCCTCGGCAGCGTCGACACGCTGATCCAGCACCCGGCCTCCATCAGCCACCGGATCGTGGCCGAGGGAGACCGGCGCGCCGCGGGCGTCAGCGACCGGCTGCTGCGGATGTCGGTCGGGCTGGAGGACGTCGAGGACCTCTGGGCCGATCTGTGCGGGGCGCTCAGCGCTCGGCCCGGCCCGGACGGGACCACTCGGGCTCTGGCTCCCGCTCCGGCTCAGGCCCCTGCTCCCGCTCCGGCTCTGGCTCCCGCTCCGGCTCCCGGGTCAGCGAACACGATGCGTCCGGCGGAAGCCCTGAGCGCGCCGGAGCCGGGTCGAGGCGTGCGGTGATCACGAGGGTGCCCTCCTCCACCTGGTAGTCGAGCGGGAGGCCGAGCCCGCGCATGGCGGCGACCATGCCGGTGTTGGACGACCGGGTCACGGCGTACACGTTCTCGCACCCCGCCTCGACGGCCAGTGCCACCAGCCGGCCCAGCAGTCCGGCGCCGATCCCGCGCCGCTGCCACTCGTCCTCGACGAGGAGCGCGACCTCGGTCTCGTCGCCGTCCCACAGCAGATGGCCGAGGGCGACGATCCGGCCGGACACCGTCTCCACGGCGAGGGTGCGGCCGAACCGGGGGCTGAGGAGATGGTTCAGATAGCGGTCCGCGTCGGCGACCGGCCCGTGGTAGCGCATCCCCAGGGTCCGCGCCGAGCAGCGGTCGTGCATCGCGCGGGCGGCGGCGACGTCCCCCTGGTCCGCGCGGCGGACGGTGATCTCGTTTCCCTCCGGCAGCGTCAGCACGTCCTGGGAGCGCGGGACGCGCGGGCCGAGGCGGGCGTCGAGTTCGACCAGGGCGCGGGCCCGGGCGAACTCGGTCGGGGTGAAGGGCGGACACGGGCGCTCGACCGTGATCGTACCGCCGTTCGGGTCGCGCAGCCGGATCACCGTCTCGTCCAGGACGCCTTCCTCGGGGACCTGCTCGACGCCCGGCCGGCCCCCGAGGGTTTCGGCGGGCCGCGAGCGGATGGTGCAGCGGCCCAGCAACTGCCTGAGTGCCAGCGGGAGTTCGGCCGTGTCCAGAGCGGTCCGGGTGGCGAGGCCCAGCAACCTGGTCGGGGTGTCGACCAGATCGTGGGCGTCCGCGCGCTCGATCCAGGTGCCGCTGCCGCCGGCGGACGACACCGCCCGGGTGATCTCCTCGGCCTCGAGGGCGGCGGGTGCCCGCAGCAGGAACTCGTCGACGGTGCCGTCGGCCAGCGGATGCGTCTGGAGCGTCAGGATGTCCACCCGGTGCCGTGCCAGGGCCCCGCACAGGGCGGCGAGGCTGCCCGGCTCGTCCCGGACGGTCGTCCGCATGCGCCACAGCGCGGTCTCACGGGGAGCCGGTCCCCGCGCGCCGGCCGGGCCGCCGGCACCGGACGCGCCGGTGGTCCGGGACGCACCGGTGGTCCCCGAGCCGCCGGTTGTGGCACCGCCGGTGTCGGCGGCCGGAGGTGCGTGGCTGTGGCGGCGTGCCCACCAGGTGTGGAACGCGACCGTGGCGATGAGCGTGACGGCCGAGGCGATCAGCAGACAGGGCCCGTCGGGGCCGTGGGCGATCGTGTTCGCGATGGCGTCGGCGACGGCGACGGCGGTGAACAGTGCGGCCAGTTCGACGAGGTCCCGCCGCCAGTGGTGGCGGCGGGTGCGTGTCGCGGAGTTCACATCGGTCATGGCGCCACTCTGGCCGAGTGGTGTTGCGTGATCACGAACGCTTTGTGACTGATGGGTTAAAGCGGATTCTTGCATGTTATGGCCCGTTTTCTTCCAAGTTTGTCGTTGAAGGATCGCGGCGTTGACGCAAGGCGCCGCTCGGCACCCGGCCCGCTCGGCAGCCGGCCCGCTCGGGCGATGCGCGGGGCGGAGCCGCCCCGCACGGCCGGCTCGTGGAGGCCGGCGGGCCTGCTCGAAGCGAGCCGCCCATGCGCCCTTCCGCGCGGGCGGCGGCCACGCGCCGTTCCACGCGGGCGGCGGCCATGGAGAGTGTCTCCCTCCGTGCCCGCCGACGCTCGCCGCCGGCGGGCGACTTCGCCCCCGGGCATCGAACGCGCCGCCGCGTGAGCACCGGTCGCGGAGGCCGATCGGGCCGTGTCCGCGGGCCGGTTCGGCTCGACCGTACCAAGGGCGACGAGCCCGGCAACGTCGTCTCCCGGCCGACCTGCGCCGAGCGGGCCGGCCGCGGGCCGGTGACCACGAGACCCGCCCGGCGGCCGCCGGCCGCGCGACGGGAGCAGGCGGCTTCCCGCGCCCGGCGGTTCGGGGCGGATCCGCGCCTCATGGTCGTGTCCCGCGTCGTGGTGTAGCCGATCACGGTCCGTCGCCTCCGCTTCGGAGCCGTCCGGTACGTGCCGCTGCGGTCCGTCGTGCGATCACCGCTGGTCCCGGCTCGGCGAGCCCCAACAGGGCCGCCGGCGACGGCGATTCGGGCCGCGACATGCGGATTCCGCCAGCTTGATCGGCTACACCACTCGGCGGGACGCCATCCGCCTCATTGCCGTTCGTCGTACGACGGGCGTCTGCGGGCGTGCTCGCGCCCGGCCGGGGGCGGCCACGGCCGCATCCGCTCGCGGCGCGGCGAGCGCGGGCCCTCCCGCACACGACGCTCTCCGCCCCCGGTGCGGCGGGGCCACCGAGCGGCACGGCCGGGTCGTGTCCCCTCGTGTGGTGTAACGGGATCAAGGTGAAAGTGCAGGTCGTGGTCACAATCGGCCCGTTCGTGATCATCCTTTGCCTGATGGGCGGTCAGGTTCGACGGCCTCTGCCGCGCACCTCATCCGGCTGACCTCGGGCTATATCGCGACCGAGAACGCGGCGGACGGCTCGCGGCCTCCTATTGCTGACACACCGGCAGAAGGGGGTGGGCGCGGCCGCCTCGATCCGCGCCTCGACCAGGGGCTATACGGCGATCGCTGTTACACCACTCGGCGGGACACCATCCACGGCCGGCCCGCGCGAGTGGCCGCGAGGACCGGTGCGCGGGCCGCACGCCGGCACGGGACCACGGGGCTGCCGGAAGGCAGGCACGTCGAGCCGGTCGGTGAGCAGGGACGGCTGGAAGTGCGGCGGCGGGCTCGCGCGGGAGGCGGCCGCGTCCGCCGTACGGGAAGCCGTACGGGGACCGGCCCGGCGGCCCCTCGGACTGGCCCGCCGGCTCGGCCGAGTCCGCGGGGATCCGGGCCCGCGGTTCTGGGCCTGCGGGGTTCCGGGCCCGCGGTTCTGGGCCTGCGGGGTTCTGGGCCTGCGGGGTTCCGGGCCCGCGGTTCTGGGCCTGCGGGGTTCCGGGCCCGCGGGGTTCCGGGCCCGCGGGCGGATCGCGCCCGCGGATGGCGTCCAGCCGGGTGGTGTAGCCGGTCAGCGGATCGGAACTCGCAGGTCACGCCGAGCACTTCGACCGGTTGGGGCGCTCCAGGCGCCTGACTCGGCTGCTTCGTGTACCGCACCCGGCACGGAGACCGCCGCGAGCCGGGTGCCGGACGGCGAGGCGCATGACCGCCGACGCCACCTGGCGGGACGCGACCGAGTCCGCGGCGGACCGCGCCCGCCGCGCGCCGGTCAGCGGCTGCCGTCGAGGATGACGCGGGCGACGAGGGCGGGGTCGTCGTTCATCGGCACATGGCCGCAGCCGGGCAGCCGGACGAGCCGGGCACCGGGGATGGCCTGCTTGGCCCTGACGCCCTGGCGGCGCAGCAGCAGCCGGTCCCGGGCGCCCCACGCGACCGTGACGGGGACATCGGGCACATCGGAGGTGAACAGCACTCCGCGGCCGGCGTCGAGCGTCTCGCGGAAGCCGGTGGCGTCGCGCAGGGCGAGGGTCTCCGCCACGACCGCCTTTGGTGAACGGCGCGCGGGGCGGGCGTAGATGGTGCCGGTCAGCGCCGCCCGTCCGGCGGCGGTACGGGACAGCCTGCCGAGCACCGGCTCGGGCACCAGCCGGGCGCCGCGGCGCATGGCGAGCAGCGTCCCGAACGCGTATCTGCGCTCGGCCTGCGACCAGAAACCCGCGGGCGACAGGGCGGTGACGGACCGTACGAGCCGCTGCCGGCCGAGTTCCAGCGCCAGCAGCCCGCCGAGCGAGTTGCCGGCGACATGCGGCCGCTCGACTCCGAGCGCCTCGCAGAGCGCGCCGAGCACCGGGACGACGGCGGGAAGTCCGTACGACATGCCGTGGGGCAGCGCGGGCGACGAGCCGAACCCGGGCAGGTCGATCGCGATCACCTCGCGCTCCGGTGCCAGCAGCGGGAGGACCGGTTCCCAGGCCTGCCAGTGGTGGCCGATGCCGTGCAGCAGCAGCAGCGGCTCACCCGTGCCGCGGCGCTCGTACGCGACCGGCAGCGTGCGGGGACCGCCGGGGGAGTCGACCGTGAAAGAGACCCTCGAGACCATGCTGCCGCTCCTGACGATGACTTCATACGCCTTGCCGACAATGACTACCCTTCGGTAGCACCGGCGGGCAAGAGGGCCGGGAGCCGCGGTGCCGCCAACGCGCCCGCCGGAAGCGGGCGCTGGGCTGGCCGAACGGCGCGGCTCCGCCGCACCGCCGTCGTCCCGCGGCCTCGCGCCGCGGTGCGGATGTGGCCGGCGACGCACCGGGAGTGTGTGGACATCGGCCCTGGCGGTGGGCTGGGATGGACCTGTGGCAGGCGATACGGCGACCGAGGTCTTCGAGGCCCACCGCTCCGTGCTGGCGGGGGTGGCCTACCGCATGCTCGGCCGTTTCGCCGACGCCGAGGACGTGGTGCAGGACGCGTGGGTCCGGTGGTCCGCCGAGGACCGCTCCGACGTCCGCGAGCCCCGCGGGTATCTCGTGCGCATCACCACCCGGCTCGCCATCGACCGGTTGCGGCAGGCGCGGTCGCGCCGTGAGTCCTACGTGGGGCCCTGGCTCCCCGAGCCCGTCGCGACCCGGTCCGGGCACACCGCCCCCGACTCCGCCGAGCGCGCCGAACTGGCGGAGTCCGTGTCGCTCGCCGTGCTCGTGGTACTGGAGTCCCTCTCCCCCCTGGAGCGCGCGGTCTTCGTGCTGCGTGAGGCCTTCGGCTTCCCGTACGGGGAGATCGCCGCCACCCTCGACCGCAGCGAGGCGGCCGTACGGCAGCTCGCCGGGCGCGCCCGGCGGCACGTCGACGAGCGCAGACCCCGGTACGACGTCGATCCCGCCGTACGCCGCGACCTGACCGAACGGTTTCTGGCCGCGGCGTCCGGCGGTGACCTCGACGGGCTGCTCCGACTGCTCGCCCCCGACGTCCGGCTCGTCGGGGACAGCGGAGGGAAGGCGAAGGCGCCGGTACGCGTCCTGCACTCCGCCGACAAGGTGGGGCGGTTCCTGTGCGCGGTGGCCCGGCAGGCCCTCCCGGACACCGAGTACCGCCTCCTCGACGTCAACGGCGCGCCGGGCCTGCTGGTGGTGGCCGGGGGGAAGCCGGACAGCGTGATCCAGATCGAGGTCAGGGGCGGACGCGTGGCATGCGTGCACATCGTCCGCAACCCCGACAAGCTCACCGCCTTCACGGCATAGCGCTCCAAGACCGCGCGCCCCGCTGCCGCCACCCGCCGTCGCGCCCTCCCGTCGCGGGGCTCGGCCGCCCCGGGCGGTGCGCCCGCCGCCGCGCTCTGCCGCCGTCCCCGCGGCGGCTCTTCATGGCGTCTTCCGCCTTCGAGTCCGGCCCGATCGCGGGCGGCTCCGTGCGCACCCCGCCGCGGGGGCGCGCCGGCCGGGACGTCGGCCGGCGCGGCGACCACCTCACCGCGGCGGGAGCACCCAACGCGGCGTGAACACCGACCGCGGTGGGAGCACCCACCGCCTTCTCCACGCGGTCGACGACGACGGCGGGACCACCTCACCGCGGCGGGAACACCACGTGAGCGCTCCGCGGCATCCGCCGGCCGCCCTGCGAAACGGGCCCGGGATTGGTCTTGACCAAGGGTGGAGGCCGCCCTATGGTCGCAGGGATAGTGCAGGAACCTTTAATAAACAAGGGCGCGTAAATACCGCCGGGGCCACGGTGATCGCGGAGGACAGGGTGGGGACCACGCAGCCGGCGACGGTGCCGGAGCCGAAGTACCGGCACCTGAAGACCGTGATCGGCGAAGCGCTCGACTCCGAGTTCGCGGTCGGCGAGATCCTGCCCAACGAGCGTGAACTCGCCGCCCGTTTCGGCGTGGCACGGGCCACCCTCCGCCAGGCCCTCGACCAACTCGAACTGGAGGGCCGGCTGCAACGCCGCCGCGGCGTCGGCACCACCGTCGCCCCGCCCCGTATGGGCGTGGACGTCTCCACCTCCCCGAACGACTGGCCCGGCGCCGGCGGTGACGCCTGGCAGGCCGCCGACTGCGCCCTCGCGGTCCCGCCCGCGGCCGTCGCGCGCCTGCTGGACACGGAGAGCGACGAGTGCGTGCACATCGTCCGCAGACTCCTCGGGACGCACGGCCGGCCGGTGGCCGCCGAACTCCTCTACGTCCCGGCCCCCTTCGTACCCGACGCCTCCGCGATCGGTCCCCCCTCCGGAGTGACCCGCGCCCGAGCGGTACTGCGTGAACTGCGGCGCCTTCCGCTCGACGGCCAGGACCGCTCCGTCGAACTCGGCTCCGCCCGCGCCGACGACGCCAGGGAACTGGACCGGCTCCCCGGCGCGCCGGTACTCGTCGTCACCACCCGGTACTTCTCGGCGGGCCGCACCGCCGCCGCGTCCGTCGCGACCTACCGGGCCGACACCTGCCGGCTGACCTTCGGCGACGCGGGCGACCTCGTGGACCGGGGCGACCTCGTGGACCGGGGTGACCTCGCGGACCGGGGTGACGGCCGGCGCCGCGCCTCCTGACCGCTCTGCTCCGCCCTGACCGCCCTGCTCCGCCCCGCACCACTCCGCACCCACCCGGCCCGGCGGGGGTCAGCGCCGGGCCGCCGGCTCGACGGCGAACAACTGCTCTCCACGTGGTCGAGCGCCAGCCGCAACGCCCCCGTCGCCACCGCCGCCTCGCCGAGCAGCGACAGCGCCACGCGGGGCGGCCGGAGGCAGTAGCGGGACAGTTCCTCCCGCAGCGGAGGGAGCACCCCGTCGATCCCCGCGGCCCAGCCCCCGACCACCACCAGTTCGGGGTCGAGCGCGAGCACCAGCGCCGCCACATCGTGCACCAGCCGCTGGATGAACCGGTCGACCGCCGCGCGGGCGCGTTCGTCGCCCACCCGCGCCTCGGCGAACACCCCGGCGACCGCCCGCTCGTCCAGCGGGTGCAGCGGCTCGCCGGTCGTCGACAGCAGCGTCTCCGGTGTGGCCTCCCTGCCCAGCAGATGCAGCGCGCCGATCTCGCCGGCGGCGCCGCCGAAGCCGCGGTGCAGCCGCCCGCCGATCAGGGACCCCGCCCCGGGGCTGAGCCCCGCGAGGACGAAGACGAGGTCGTCGGAGTCGGTCCCCGCACCCTTCCAGTGCTCGGCCACGGCCGCCGCGTTGGCGTCGTTCTCCACGAGCACCGGGCACCGGAACGACCGCCTCAGCCGCTCGCCCAGGGCGAGCCCGGTCCAGCCGGGCAGCGCCGTGCCCAGCCGTACCGTGCCGTCCGCCTCGACGATGCCCGGTGTGCCCACCCCGACCGCGCGCAGGCTGCTCCTGGCCACCGAGGTCCTGCGCAGTACGTCGGCGACGACGCCGCGGGTCCGTTCGAGGCGTTCGTCGGCGCAGGCCGCCTCGGAGACCTCTCGCGAGCCGGTCCCGATGATCCGGCCGTCCAGACCGGACAGCAGCACGGCCACCCGGTGCGGCCCGATCTCCACACCCAGCAGATGCCCGGCCTCCGCGCGGAACCGGAACCGGCGGGCCGGCCGCCCCTGCCTGCGGGTCTCTCCCCCGTCGTGCCCCGCCTCCACCGCCAGCCCCGAGGCGACGAGGCCTTCCACGGCACCCTCGACGGTCGGCCGGGACAGACCCGTGATCCGGGCCAGATCGGTGAGTGTCGGGGAGCCGGATCCCCGCAGCGCCTGGAGCACCACCGCGGAATTGATCCGCCGCAGCAGCGACGGGTCGCCTCCGGTCAGGTGCCCCACCGTGTGCCCTCCCCGCTCGTACGCGTGTCTGGCGGATCGTACTCAATGGCGGACGGGCGCTGCGAGCACCCGGAGCCGCCGCCCGGCGATCCCGGGACGGCCGGTTCCGCCGTGAACATCGGGACGCCGCTCCGCCGTCGCCGGCCCCGCCGTG
The DNA here is from genome assembly GCF_003122365.1 of Streptomyces spongiicola. Taxonomy (NCBI): domain Bacteria; kingdom Bacillati; phylum Actinomycetota; class Actinomycetes; order Kitasatosporales; family Streptomycetaceae; genus Streptomyces; species Streptomyces spongiicola. Next base: position 2,454,947 of record NZ_CP029254.1, on the reverse strand, counting down.
CTCTCCCCGCCGTGCACTCCCGGGCCGGGCCGGGCATCGGGGTCGGGCATCGGGGTCGGGCGGTGCGTCCATCCCGGACCCGGGTGCGGCGAGCACCGACGGTGGCGGGCGCCCCATCGCCCATCGCCAAATGACCTGACAGTCCGTCATATGTCAGTGGGGAAGGGTTTACTGAACGCATGACCAGCGCACGGCATCTGGCGACCATCGAACTGCTGCGCTCCCGGCCGTTCCCCGTGCGGCCGGGCCGGTCGGCGGTGGGCAGCAGCGCTCCGGGCTACCACACGGCCGAGCTGAGCACGAGCGAGGAGTTCTGGGACGACCCATCCCATCTGGAGGCGGTCGGGGAGCAGTTCGCAGCGGAGCGGGAGGCCCTCGCCGCCGTGCTCAGCACACGATGGGGCCCTCCCCAGGTCTTCAGCCTGGGCTCGATGCTCGCCGCCTCCGTCGCGGGGGAGCGCATACCGGAGCCCTGGGCCCTGCTGAGCGCGTCGGTGCCGGACGTCCATCTGTGGCGGGCCGGCGGACGGTGGCTGGTGCTGGGAGTCTCGAAGTGGGCCGCCGAGCTGCCGTACCAGCTGCTGGCCGTCGTCACCGAGGTCGATCCGCCCTGACTCGATCCTCGGACTCCGCGTCCGAACGGGTCCTCGTACCCGATCACTCCTGCTGGTGACCGCCGGCTGAGCCGCAGGACCGGACCCGCCCCCGAGCGCGAAGGGCGGGGAGCGGTCGGGGTGCCTCACCCGACGAGGCGCCCCCGCCGATCCCCTGCGCTCGTCCGGCGGCGTCCTCGGGACGGGGCGGTCGCGGACGGCCCCCGACTCCGCGGCGGTGATGCCGGGCGTACGGGGGCACGGCGCGGGTCAGAGGATGGAGCCCGGTGCGTAGGCGGCGGCCTCCGGATGCCGCTTGACGATCTCCTCGATGCGGGCGACGACCGAGGCGACCTGGCCGCTCGCCGCACCGGTGAAGGACAGCTTGTCCGCCATCAGCGCGTCCAGCCGGGCCCGGTCCAGCGGCACGCGGTCGTCGGCGGCGAGCCTGTCCAGCAGCTCGTTGCGCTCGGCACCCTGCTCGCGCATGGCGAGGGCGGAGGCGACCGCGTTCTCCTTGATGGCCTCGTGGGCGACCTCGCGGCCGACGCCGGCCCGCACGGCGCCCATCAGCACCTTGGTGGTGGCCAGGAACGGCAGATAGCGGTCGAGTTCGCGGGCCACCACCGCGGGGAAGGCGCCGAACTCGTCGAGCACGGTCAGGAAGGTCTCCAGCAGACCGTCGAAGGCGAAGAACGCGTCCGGGAGGGCGACCCGGCGGACGACGGAGCAGGAGACATCGCCCTCGTTCCACTGGTCGCCCGCCAGCTCGCCGGTCATCGAGGCGTAGCCGCGCAGGACGACCATGAGGCCGTTGACACGCTCGCAGGAACGGGTGTTCATCTTGTGCGGCATCGCGGAGGAGCCGACCTGGCCCGGCTTGAAGCCCTCGGTGACGAGTTCGTGCCCCGCCATCAGCCGGATCGTCTTCGCCACCGACGACGGTGCGGCGGCCAGTTGCACCAGCGCCGTGACCACGTCGTAGTCCAGCGACCGCGGGTAGACCTGACCCACGGAGGTGAAGGCATGGGCGAAGCCGAGATGGCCCGCGATGCGCTGCTCCAGCTCCTCCAGCTTCGCCGCGTCCCCGCCGAGGAGGTCCAGCATGTCCTGGGCGGTGCCGACCGGGCCCTTGATGCCGCGCAGCGGGTACCGGGCGAGTAGTTCCTCGACCCTGGCGTAGCCGACCAGCAGCTCGTCCGCCGCCGTCGCGAACCGCTTGCCCAGCGTCGTGGCCTGCGCCGCGACGTTGTGCGAGCGGCCCGCCATCACCAGCTCCGCGTACTCGGCCGACAGCCTGCCGAGCCGGGCCAGCACGGCGACCGCGCGGTCCCGCACCAGCTCGAGCGAGAGCCGGATCTGCAACTGCTCGACGTTCTCGGTCAGGTCGCGGGACGTCATGCCCTTGTGCACGTGCTCGTGGCCGGCGAGGGCGTTGAACTCCTCGATCCGCGCCTTGACGTCGTGCCGGGTGACCTTCTCCCGTGCGGCGATCGACGCCAGGTCGACCTCGTCGAGGACCCGCTCGTAGTCGGCGAGGGCGGCGTCCGGCACCTCGATCCCCAGGTCCTGCTGTGCACGCAGCACCGCCAGCCAGAGCCGGCGCTCCAGCCTCACCTTGTGCTCGGGGGACCACAGCTCGGTGAGCTCCGCGGAGGCGTAGCGGCCGGCCAGGACGTTGGGGATGCGAGGCTTTGCAGTCACGTGCACCGATTCTACTGGCGGTTCACGCAGGCCGGCCCCCCGCCCCGGTTTGTGGCTTGCTACGAGAGCCCCGGCCGGCTGCTTCCGTCCCGAGGGCTTCCGTCCGCGTCCCACTCCAGCAGCTCGGGCCGCTTGGGGCGAAGCCCGTCGCCCGACGAGCGGCCGGTGAGACGGCGGCCGATCCACGGCACCAGGTGCTGCCGGGCGAACCGGACGTCGGCGGTCCGCCGGGCCGTCCAGCCGGGGGGCACCGGCGGGGGCAGCGGCGACCGCCAGTCGTCCTCGGCGGCCAGACCGAGTCCCTGCCAGACGGCTTCCGCGACCCTCCGGTGGCCGTCGGCCGTGAGATGCAGCCGGTCCACGTCCCACATCCGCCGGTCGCCGAGCGCCTCGGCCCCGTACAGGTCGACCACCAGCGCGCCATGCCGGGCGGCCAGACCGTCGATGTGCTCGAACAGCGCCTCCATGCGGGGCCGGAAGCGTTCCATGACCGGGCCCTGCCGTCCCGGGCTGCGCATCAGCACCAGCCGGCGGCAGCTCGGCGCGAGGCGTTCCACGGCCTCCTCGAGCCGGTCGCGTACCCGCCCCAGGTCGCACCTGGGGCGCAGCGCGTCGTTGAGGCCGCCGACCATCGTCACCACGTCCGCCCGCATGGCGGCGGCGAGGCCGACCTGCTCCTCGACGATCTGGCCGATGAGCTTGCCCCGGACCGCCAGGTTCGCGTACCGGAAGCCGGGGGAGCGGGTGGCCAGCCGGGCGGCGAGGAGATCTGCCCAGCCCCGGTACGTACCGTCGGGTAGCAGGTCCGACATGCCCTCCGTGAACGAGTCGCCTACCGCGACAAGACTGGTGTACGAGGCGTTCGTCTCCATGGCGGTGTGATCCTACCGCCCGGTATGTCGTGCCCGGCCGCGGCCCTGGGCGGCCCTGGCCGGCGCTGCGGTGCTGCGGTGCTGCGGTGCTGCGGTGCTCGGGCTGGCTCGCCCGCGAGGTACCGCGAGGTGCCGCGAGGAACTGCGAGGAACCGCGAGGAACCGCGAGGAACCGCGAGGAACCGCGCGGCCCCGAGCCGGCACGGCCGCGGTCTCAGCGGGTCTCCCCGGGCGGGCCCACCAGGATGCCGAGCGCGTCCTCCGGGGCGACCGGGCCCGCCGGCTTCCGGTTCCCGGCGTCCGCCTCTCCCGGGACCGCTCCGGTGCCCTCGCCCTCCGGGCGCACGACCGGCACGCCCTCCGGGCCGCCCCTCCGGCACGCGCTTTCCCGCGACCGCTCCTGCCGTGCGCCCCGGTGCGGGCGGTTCGCCCAGCGCACGGTTCCCTCGCCGGCCCGCCGTACCGCACCTCTTGCCGGTGCTAGCGCCGCACCGCTAGCTTGAGGGGGTGGCCAAGACACAGCTGAACGTGCGGGTGGACGAGAGCACCGCGGCGGCGGCGCGCCGGCGGGCGCAGCAGCGCGGGCTCAGCGTGAACCGCTACATCGAGGAACTCGTCAAGCAGGACGCGGGCGAGGCGGGACGTGCCTTCGTCGAGGCGGCGGCCGACTTCATGAAGCAGTACGAGTCGGTGTTCGCCGAGGAGTTCGGCACCCCGGACCCGGCCGCCGTCCTGAGCCCGCCGGGGGGCGGGGATCCGGGCCCGGGGGGAGACGCCACCGCTGCCGGGCGCCGCTCCCGGCACCGCGGGTCGGTCGCGCAGGGCGAGCGTTGAGCCTGTCGGTCGATCTCGCCTGGCTGCTCATGGTCGCCGAGCGGAAGACGCCCGGCGATCCGCAGGTCACCGACTGGGGTGCGCTGATCGCCGCGGTGAGCCGCCATGAGGCGGAGATCTTCGGAATGGCCGTGTACGACGACCCGTACACCCGCGCGGCGGCCCTGATGCAGATGCTCCTGCACGTTCCCGCCCTGGAGCACTCCAACGCGATGTTCGCGATGGCCGTCGCCTACGGCTATCTCGTCGCGAGCGGACTGCGGGTGGCCGTGTCCGCCGAGAGCGTGCGTGATCTCGCCCGGCTGGTGAAGGACGGCAAGACCGGAGTCCACGGGATCGCACGTGAACTGCGCGGCTGGGTCCAGTAGCCCGGTGGCCCAGTAGCCCAATGGCACGGTGGCACGGTGGCATCCGGCCCGGGACGGATGCCGGTGCGGCGACGGCCGGCGGGGACGTGCCGGCGGGGAGGTGCCGCAGCCGGTCCGGGAACCGGACCGAGTCCGATGGACGGAGTGCGGCCGGCCCGATGGCGCGGGGCCCGGTCCGGTGCCGGACCGGCGGGCGGGACACGGCCGGTCCGGTGCTGGACCCGCTGAACCGGCCAGAGCGGCCGGAGCGGCCGTAGCGGGCAGGCGGAGGCGTGCGCCGACCGGGTCCGGGCGAAGGGCTCAGCGAGCGTCCTCGTGCGGCCGGCGTGCGACTCCCAGCACACAGAAGGAGGTCGGAAGCCGGGGACCCTTCCCGGGCACGCACAGTCTTCGGTACGTACCCGGTTCGAAGCCGGCGGCCTCGATCGCGCCGAGCGGGTCCCGGGCCGTGTGGCAGCCGCCGAAGACGTGTGGCCAGACGGTACGGTCCAGGGCCCGCTGCACCGCGGCCATCGGCCGGCCCGGAGCGGCCCCGTGCTCGAAGAACCGCAGTTCGCCGCCGGGACGCAGTACGCGCTTGATCTCCGACAGCGCGCGCGGCACATCCCGGACGCTGCACAGCACCAGTGAGGCGACCGCCGCGTCGAAAGCCTCGCTCTTCACGGGCAGCGCCTCCGCCGCACCCGGCACGACGTCGACCGGCACCTCCGCGTGCCTCGCGGCCGTCAACGCCAACTGCCGCAGCGTACGATCCGGTTCCAGGGCGACGACCTCGGACACCGCTGCCGGGTAGTGGGTGAAGTTCAGCCCGTTCCCCGCGCCGATCTCGATCACGCGACCCGAGAGGCCGTCCAGCAACTCCCGGCGGTGCGCGACGACACCGCCCCTGGTGTCGGCCGCCACGCTGAACCGGGCGTAGAAGCGGGCGAACAGCGGATGGTGCACGGCGTCCCGGGGGACCTTGGAGCTGCGCGACGGCATGGCCGGCCTCCTCCCGAGCACGAATCGGGCCCGTCCGCCGCGCGTACCGCCCCCGGCGGAGGGACGGCGGACACAGTGATTCTCCCCCGATCGCCCCTACTCAGTCGACCCGTTCGGCGCGGGCCCCCGGCGCCTGGGACGGAAGCGTCTCCCGCCCCACGGACCCAGCCCGGCCGCCGGACGCAGCCTCGGCCGCCGGATGCAGGTGGGATCTCGGCGGCCCGCCGCCCGCCGCCCGCTCCGTCCGCCGCCCGCAGGCCGAGCGGAACCCGTGCTCCTCCCGCCGGACGCAGCCTCGGCCGCCGGATGCAGGTGGGATCTCGGCGGCCCGCCGCCCGCCGCCCGCTCCGTCCGCCGCCCGCAGGCCGAGCGGAACCCGTGCTCCTCCCGGTCCGGCAGCGACCGCTAGCGGCCCGTACGGCGCTCAGCGTGCGGCCGGCCCGTACTCCGCCGCGAACGCCTCCCCGTCCCAGGACCCGCCGAGCGCGGGTGCCAGCCAGCCCGGCGCAGCGGCCCGGAAAGCCTCGGGAGCCAGCGAGCCGGCCCCCTCGGGAACGGCCCCGAGCAGCGCCGCCCCGGCCGACTCCGGCAGATCGGCGAGATTGCAGCGGGCGGCGAGGTCCGGCGCCGCGGGCCAGCTGCCGACCACGATCCCCAGCGGCTCCAGGGAGCGGGAGCGCAGGGCTTCCGCGGTGAGCGCGGTCGCGTTGAGCGTGCCGAGCCCGGCCGGGGCCACGACCAGTACCGGCGCGCCCAGCAGGCGGGCGGCGTCCGCGAGGGTGCCGCCCTGGCTGTCGAGGCGTACGAGCAGTCCGCCCGCGCCCTCGACCAGTACCAGGTCGTGCTCCGCCGCCAGCTTCGCGGCCGCCTCGGCGACCTCGCGCGGTGCCACCGGCGCCATGCCCGCCCGGCGGGCGGCCGTCGCCGGGGCGAGCGGCTCGGGGAACCGGGCGAGTTCGGTCCCGGTGACCCCGGGGCCCGCCAGCCGGGCCGCCTCCCCGGCGTCCCCCGGTTCGCCGCGCGAGAGCCCGGTCTGGGCGGGTTTCAGCACCGCCACGGTCCGCCCCCGCGCCGCGGCCGCGGCGGCGACGGCGGCGGTGACGACGGTCTTCCCGATCTCGGTACCGGTCCCGCTGACGACGATGACACCCATGGCGCTCCTTGCTGGTGATGGGCGCGCGGGAGGGAGGGGCCCCGCGGACGCCCCCGGTTCAGCCCGCCGCGGCCGCGGCCCGGACCGCCCGCGTGATGCGTGCGAGATCCGCGGCGTCCGTGACGTACGGCGGCATGGTGTAGATCAGATCGCGGAAGGGCCGCAGCCACACGCCCTCGCGCACGGCGGCCTCGGTCGCCGCCGCCATGTCCACCGGGTGGTCGAGCTGGACGACGCCGATGCCGCCGAGCACGCGGACGTCCCGGACGCCGCGGGTGCCCGCCGCCTCGGCGAGACCCTCGCGGAGCCCGGTCTCCAGGCGCTTGACCTGCTGCTCCCAGTCCTGGGAGAGCAGCAGGCCGATCGACGCGCAGGCGACCGCGGCCGCCAGCGGATTGCCCATGAAGGTCGGCCCGTGGGCCAGCACGGGCACCTCGCCCCGCGAGATCCCCTCGGCCACCCTCCCCGTGCACAGCGTCGCCGCCATGGTCAGATAGCCGCCGGTCAGCGCTTTGCCGAGGCACATGACGTCGGGTGAGATCCCCGCGTGCTCCGCCGCGAACAGCCTGCCGGTGCGCCCGAACCCGGTGGCGATCTCGTCGAAGACGAGCAGTACGCCGTGCTCGTCGCACGCCTCCCGCAGCACCCGCAGATAGGCGGGGGAGTGGAAGCGCATCCCGCCCGCGCCCTGCACCACCGGTTCCACGATCACGGCGGCCAGTTCGTCCGCGTGCCGGGCGACGAGTTCGCGCAGCCGGTCCCCGTAGGCGGGGTCGTAGGGCAGGTCGTGACCGGCCGGGGGTGCGTCGGCGAAGACCTGCCGTGGCAGCACCCCCGCCCACAGGTCGTGCATCCCGCCCTCGGGGTCGCACACCGACATGGGCTGCCAGGTGTCGCCGTGGTAGCCGCCGCGCCAGGTCAGCAGCCTGCGCTTGTCCGGTCGGCCCGTCGAACGCCAGTACTGGAGGCACATCTTCACCGCCACCTCGACGGACACCGAGCCCGAGTCGCAGAGGAAGACGTGCCGGAGGGGTTCCGGGGTGATCTCGACGAGCCGGGTCGCGAGCCGTACGGCGGGCTCATGGGTGAGTCCGCCGAACATCACATGACTCATCCGCTCCAGCTGGCCGTGCGCGGCGGCGTTCAGTACGGGGTGGTTGTAACCGTGGACCGCCGACCACCAGGAGGACATGCCGTCCACCAGTTCGGTGCGCCCGTGGACCGGTTCGGCGAGCCGCAGCCGCACTCCGGACGCGGACTCCACGACCAGCGGGTCCGTGCGGCCCGGCATGGGACCGTACGGGTGCCAGACATGGGCCCGGTCCAGGGCCAGCAGTTCACGTGTGCCGGAGCTACGCATTGGGGGCGAGGCCGGTTCCCGCGCCGCGGCGGCGGACGGACACCAGGTCGGGGCGCGCCCCGGGCGTGCCGGCCGCCTGCTGACCGGTGTACCCGGCAGTGTCCCCGGCGGTGTCGCCGCACGGGGCGCAGCCTCCGCCGCCCTGCGAACCGCAGCCCCCGGAGGCGGCGTCCACCCGGTGCGCCGGAAGGGTCGCGGTGTCCGCGCCCTCCACCTCGAAGCCCGCGTCCGCGATCATCTCCAGGTCCGCCCTGCCGGCCTGGCCCTCGCTGGTGAGGTAGTCGCCGAGGAAGATCGAGTTGACCAGGTGCAGTGCCAGCGGCTGGAGCGTGCGCAGATGGACCTCGCGGCCGCCCGCGAGGCGCACCTCCACGTCCGGGCAGACGAACCGGACCATGGCGAGGATGCGCAGCGCCCGCTGGGGCGTCAGGTTCCACTCCTTGGCCAGGGGGGTGCCCTCGAACGGGATCAGGAAGTTCACCGGCACCGAGTCGGGGTCCAGCTCCCGCAGTGCGAACACCACGTCGACGAGGTCCCCGTCGCTCTCGCCCATGCCCGCGATCAGGCCCGAGCAGGCGGACAGTCCGGCCCCGTGCGCCTTCTGCACCGTGTCCACCCGGTCCGCGTAGGTGTGGGTGGTCGTGATGTCCCCGTACGTCGCCTCGGACGTGTTGAGGTTGTGGTTGTAGGCGTCCGCACCGGCCTCGCGCAGCCGCTCGGCCTGGCCCTCGGAGAGCAGCCCCAGGCACGCGCACACCTCGACGCCCTCGTTGCGCTCCTTGATGGCCTCGATGGTCTTCGAGACGCGGTCGACGTCCCGGTCGGTCGGGCCGCGGCCGCTGGCGACCAGGCAGACCCGCTTCGCGCCGCCCGCGACCCCGGCGGCGGCGGCCTGGGACGCCTCGTCCGGCTTCAGCCAGGTGTACTTGAGGATCTCCGCCGTGGAACCGAGCCGCTGGGAACAGTACGAGCAGTCCTCGGGGCAGAGCCCGGACTTCAGGTTGACCAGGTAGTTCAGTTTCACCCGCCGCCCGAACCACTGGCGGCGCACCCTGCCGGCCGCGGCCACCACATCGAGCAGATCGTCGTCGGAGGTCGCCAGTACGGCGAGCGCTTCTTCGCGGGTCGGCAGCTCACGCCGCAGGCCCTTGTCCACCAGTGTGTTCAGGAGGTCCATGGCGCCGATCCTCGCCTACCGGACACCTCCCGGCCAAGGAGGAACTCCACAACGGCCCCCGTTTGAGGTGTGTGTATGGCCACACTCTGCCCTCCGGCGTCCCCCGCTAGGGTCTGTTCGCTGCCTACAAAAGGACCGGACCATGCCCCCCGTGCCGCAGGATCCCTTCGACTGGACGGACGACGCGGCGCGCCGCCGCGCGGACGCGGGCCTCGTCCGTGCGCTCCGCCCCCGGTCGGCGGAGTCGGCTCTGCTCGACCTGGCGAGCAACGACTACCTGGGCCTCAGCCGCAGGCCCGAGGTCACCGAGGCGGCCGCCTCGGCGGCCCGGCGCTGGGGCGCGGGGGCCACCGGATCCCGGCTGGTGACCGGCAGCACCGAACTGCATGCGGAACTGGAGTACGAACTGGCCCGGTTCTGCGGGTTCGAGTCCGCCCTGGTGTTCTCCTCCGGGTACGCGGCGAACCTCGCGGTGCTCACGGCGCTCGGCGCGCCCGGGACCCTGATCGTCTCGGACGCCGGCAACCACGCCTCGATCGTGGACGGCTGCCGGCTGTCCAGGGCGGAGACCGCCGTGGTGGCGCACGCCGACCCGGAGGCCGCGGCCAAGGCCCTCGACGCCCACCGCGGCGGGCGCGCCCTGCTGGTGTCGGACTCGGTGTTCTCGGTGGACGGCGACGCCGCGCCGCTGGCGTCCTTCGCCGGTGTGTGCAGGGCCCGCGGGGCCGCCCTGGTCGTGGACGACGCGCACGGCTTCGGCGTCCTCGGCGAGGGCGGCAGGGGGGCCCCGCACGCGGCGGGCCTCGCCGGGGCCACGGGCGTCGTCGCCACGCTCACCCTGTCCAAGTCCCTGGGCAGCCAGGGCGGAGCGGTCCTCGGCCCGGCGCGGGTCATCGAGCATCTCGTCAACACCGCCCGTACGTTCATCTTCGACACCGGGCTCGCCCCGGCCGCGGTGGGTGCGGCCCTCGCGAGTCTGCGGCTGCTGCGTGGTGAACCCGGCCTCGCGGACCGGGCCCGGACCGTGGCGGGCACCCTGCACGCCCGGTTGACGGAGGCCGGGCTGACCGCCGCCCGGCCGGACGCGGCCGTCGTCTCCGTGCGGGCGCCCTCTCCGGAGGCGGCGGTGCGCTGGGCGGCGGACTGCCGTGCCGCCGGTCTCGCGGTGGGGTGCTTCCGGCCGCCGTCCGTGCCGGACGGGATCTCACGGATCAGGCTCACCGCGCGCGCGGACCTCACCGATCGTCGGATCGGGGCGGCGGTGGCCACGCTCCTGGAGACGGCACCGGGAGTTTGAGGCGGCCGCCGTCCCGTAGACGGCACCGGAGACGGGGCCGCGGTGAGGGCCGGCGACCGGGAGCCGGCTCCCGGTCGCCGGGACGCGGCGGACCCGCGACCCGGCGGGGCGGATCACCCCGCCCCACCGGGCGGGCCGGTCACCGCGGCCGTGCTTCCAGCGCGCGGACGAATCCGGTCCAGGCGCCGGGGGAGAACACGAGGTAGCGCGGTCCGGGGTCCTTCGAGTCGCGCACGGCCAGGGCGCCGTCGGCGCACCGTGCGGTCTCCACGCAGTTGTTCATGCCGACACTGCGGGTGCTGCGCTGCCAGGACATGCCGGGCAGCGGGGGTGAAGGTGCGTCGTGAGCAGACATCGGGGGGGTGCCTTCCCTACACGCCGTCACGGATTCCCGCGACGAGATCCAACGAGTCGGTCGGTGAGAGCGCATGCGCCTGCATCGTGCGGAAGGCGGCGCCGTACGTCTCGAGATCTTCCTTCCGTTCGAGGTAGAGACTACTCGTCAAGTGGTCGAGAACAACCACGTCTAGATCAGAAGTGTTCGGAAAGGAGAAGATAACGAAAGATCCGGTCAGGCCCACGTAACCGCCCATGGAGAAGGGCAGCACCTGGAGCCGCACATGCGGGAGTTGGGCCATCTCCAGCACCCGACGCAGCTGATCCCGCATCACATGCGGGCCCCCCACCCTGCGCCGAAGGACCGCCTCGTCCAGTACGGCACTGAAGGTCAGCGGGCGTTCCGCGCGTAAGACGCGCTGGCGTGCGATGCGCACCTCGACCAGCGAGTCCACCGTCGCCGTCGGCACCCCCTCCAGCGCGGAACGGGTCACCGCCCGCGCGTAGTCGGGCGTCTGCAGCAGCCCGGGCACCACGGAGGTCTCCAGTGTGCGGGCCGCGCTCGCCTGGGACTCCAGGCTGATGAAGTCCCGGTACTGCGGGGGAATCACCCCGCGATACGCGTGCCACCAGCCCTTTCCCCCGCCGTCCGCCGTGCCGGCCAGTGCTCCCAGCAGCTCGCGCAGCCGCTGGTCGGCCACTCCGTAGGCGTCCAGCAGCCGCGCGACATCGGCCGGTTTCACACCGCTCGTTCCGGTCTCTATACGGCTGACCTTCGACTGGTTCCAGCCCACCAGGAGCGCCGCCTCCCGGCTCGTGAGGCCGACGCCCAGCCGCAGACCCCGCAATTCCTCCCCGAGCTTGCGCCGGCGTACCGCGGGACCCTGCCGCATGCCGCTTCTCCTCGTCTCCTCGTTTCTCCTCGTGCTCTCCTGCGACCGGCCGCCGGGGGCCGACACCGCCGGGCCGCCGGGCCACCGGGCCACCGGGCCGCCCGGCACGGGTGACCGGCCCGCGAACACCGGCCGGCGCGGTGCCGAGCGCCCAGTCTGAGCCCAAATACGCTCTCGCGTCGCAGAGTTCACCGCATTGAGCGACAGATATATGCATATCCTGGTGGATCCGCTCCCATGGGGGCGGTAACAGTGGCAGTCTGGCGCGAAGCGCAGTCCGAGGCTGTTCCGGCATCCAATCCGCTGTGTGCCGTGCTCCGGCAGCCCCGGTGGGAAAGGGACAGCTCACCATGGCAGACCTTCAGGAAGCCTCCGTCACACTGCCGAGCGATCCCGCCTCGGTCTCCGCCGCGCGCAGATACGTCTCCGATGTCCTGGCCGCATGGGGACTGCCGGAGGAGGACGAATCCGCCGAAACGGTCCGTCTGATCGTCTCCGAACTCGCCACCAACGCCGTCCAGCACACCTTCGGGCTGTCCCCGACCTTCACGGTCGATATCCGCCTCGAGCGCGATGAGCGTCTGTGCGTCGGCGTGACGGACAGCCATCCGCGCCGGCCCCAGCGCCTGCCCGCGGCCGTGCAGCAGGACAACGGCCGCGGCATGGTGATCATCCGCTGGCTCACCGCGGAATGCGGGGGCAGGCTCTACGTCGATCCCACACCCGAGGGCGGCAAGACCGTCTGGATCGCCATGCCCTGGAGCGCGCGCGCCGCCGATCGTCCGCGATGAGCGCCGAAGACCGGCAACGGGCGCCGGACACCTCGATGGGAACCGGGACGGGTCCGTGCCCACCGGTCCCCACACGCCTTGTGGCTCGGCCGGGCCGGGGCGGCCCCTCCCGGCGGGGCGGCCCCTCCCGGCGGGGAAGCGCCGATGGCGTTCACCGGCCCGCCACCGGGGCACCACCGGCCCACACGCCGGGGCGCCGCTCGCAGGAGCGGTCGCGCCGCCGCCCGCCGCACTGCCCGCGCCCGTCGTCGTTCCCGGTCGCCGATCGGGTTCCCGTCTCGCCTCGTCGTGTCCCGTCGTGTCCCGTCGTGTCCCGTCGCGTCGTGTCCCGTCGTGTCCCGTCGCGTCGCGTCGCGTCGCGTCGTGTCCCGTTCCGGCACGGGGCATGGCAGGGCGCGGTGCCTGGCGCGGCTCGTGGACCTGTGTGGACACGCGGCCGTGCCGGCTGCCCGTCCTCCCGGGCGCCCCGGAGGACGAGCGGCCGGGACCCGCGCTCGTGACCGCCTCCATGACCCACCACGGCGGGCGACGCCCGGCGGGTGCCCCTGCCGCCCGGCGCGCTCTGCGGCGCACCGGGCGGTGGCCGTACCGGCCCTCCTGGTGCCGCGTCAGGCGGCGTTCGCCCCGTCGCGACGCCCTGCACGGCGGGTCGCCGCGTCGCCGAACCAACCGAGCAGGCCCGCTGCGAGGCCGATCCGGCGCCCTGCGACGCACCGCACCGGACGCCGCTCCGCGCCGCCGCCGACGGGCGAACCCCGCCTGACGCGGTACTAGCGCCAAGGCCGTGAAGTTTGCGGCTGGGCCGTGTCGTCAAGGGCCTGCGGCTGCGAGGATCTCGATGCCGGTGGTGGCCTTGTAGCTGGTCCGGTCGATACAGGGCCCTCGTGCCTGGTACTTCGAGATGGCGCGTTTGACGATGCGGGGGCTGACCCGTAGCCGCCGCTGGGGCAGCAGGCCGGCCAGGACGTGCCGACCGATGATGCCGACGAGGTCGACGACCGGGTCGGCGATGATGCCCGCGGCCAGGACGAGCTGGTCGCGGGCGGCCTGCCAGGCGATGGAGAAGCCGGCCCGGTCCGGGTCGGTGCCGGGCTGGGTGCTGGTGGCGTCCGCCATGGCGGTCCGCAGCAGTTGGTGGACCACCAGCAGGGCGTAGATCTCCTGGTCGATGCCCTCGGGGGTGCGGGCGCGCAGGACCCGGCCGCCGAGGATGGTCGATTTCAGTTCCAGGTAGGCGGTTTCGATCTCCCAGCGCTGGTGGTAGAGCATGGCCAGTTCACCGGCGGGGTGGCGGTGGTGGTCGAGCAGAGTGGTGGCGAGCCGGTAGAGGCCGGTGTGTTTCCCGGCGGTGGTGGTGATGGTGATCTCGCAGTCGACGACGCGCACGGGTACCGGGCCGAGGGCGGAGAGGTAGGAGCCGTCCCGGTAGCGGGCCAGGATCGGCATCCGGCGGCCGTTCTTGAGCCGGACCAGGACCTCGGCCCCGGTGGCCGCGATGTCGTTGATCAGCCCCTGGGCGGCGAAGTTGCGGTCGGCCAGCAGGATCATCCCCGGCCGCAGGCTGGGCAGCAGGCGCGGGGCGTGGGTGGTCTCACCCGATGTGGTGGGTCCGAAGACCGCGTCGATGAGGGTGCGGGTGCCGCAGGCGACCAGGGTCAGCAGGCGGACCTGCGGGTAGCCGGTCCCGCCGTGGTTGCCCGCCTGCTTGGTGAACCGGGTCAGGACGGCAGGGGTGTCGGGGACCGTCAGGGTGGTGCCGTCGAGCGCGATCACCAGCAGACCGTGCCACCATGCTCCCGGTGTCCGTGGCCCGGCCACCGGGCCTTTCAGCAGGTCGAACAGCCATTTCAGCGGTGTGGCGCCGATACGGCGGCGGGCCTGGGCCAGCGCGCTTGCCGACGGCGCGGCCAGTGGCAGACCGGCCAGAGCGCCGGTGAGCTTGCGCCAGACCCCGAGGTATCCGACCTCCGGGAACAGGCACCCGGCCAGCAGCAGGTAGACGACCACCCGGGATGGCAGGTCCCGCAGCCGCTCCTGGACCCTGCCCGTGGCCTTCAATGCCTCGTCGACCATTTCGAAGGGGATGCACTGGGTGAGTTCACCGAGATGACCGGGTGCGAACCGGCCTCCGGCCACCGTGACGACACGAGTGATGGCACACTGTCCGGACAGCGGAGCCTCCGGTCCTTGTGAACGGCTTGTCTTGGTCGACTGCCAGTTCTACCGGGGCTCCGCTCCTCATGTCCGCGAAACCGCAGCTTACGGACCCTGGACAACCCCACCCATCCGCAAACTGAACGGCCTTGGTACTAGCGCACCCGCCCGTAGCGGACGCTCTTGGACCAGATCTTGGTCAGTTTCACCACGGAACCGCTCTTGGGCGAATGCCAGATCCTGCCCGCCCCGGCGTAGATCCCGACGTGGTACACGTATCCACCCGACTGGAAGAACACCAGGTCACCGCGCTCGCGCTGGGAGGCGGAGACATGGCGGGTGCGGTTGTACTGCTGCTGGGCCGTACGAGGCAGCTTCTTGCCCGCCTTCTTGTAGGCGTAGAGCGTGAGCCCCGAGCAGTCGAAGCGGTTCGGACCGGTGGCTCCGTACCGGTACGGGGCTCCCTTCTTCGACGCGGCGACCTTGAGAGCCTTCGTCGCGTGAGCCGAGGCGGCCTCGGCCTCCGGAGCGCCGCCCGGCACGATCAGTGAGCCGCCGACGGCGGCGATCGTGAGTGCCGAGACGGCACCCGTCCGGGAAAGCAGGGACGGGAGATGTGTCTGCGCGGTCATGCGCAACCCTTCGTCAGCCGCCTGTGAAGGATGACCTGTCGGGTTCGGACCGGCGAAGACGCCCGGCCGCGTACGCGGCTTCACCCCAAGGACCCGCCACCGATCCGGCGGCCGGCCCGCACTGCTGGGTCCTCCACTCCTGCCGAAGCCCTCGTGTCGACCAGGCATCCGGTGCGGCGGCAGGACTCGGCGTCCGCCCGGACCGCCCCGCCGCGGTGGCGGGGGCTTGTCGTCCCAGGGATCTTGACCCATGAACTGCCCGATTTCCGAGTCGAAACGACGGTTTGTGAGGCTCCTCACCACTGATCTGTTCGAGTGGACAGAGCCGTTAGGGGGCCCCGGCGTCTTCCGGTGATGAGCCCCGCACCTGCGGTGGAGCCGGTTGTTGGGCCGATCGGGCCATGCCGTCGCGCAAGTTGCACGGGACGAAAGCCGACCCCGCCGGTGGTCCGGATGGGCGACACCCGGTCGTACGCATCGCGGGCGCGCCGGAGGGCTCACGGCAGGGCGTACGCGGCGGTTCGTCAACTCACGTCCTCCGGCGGCACGCTGATACGCGATGCTCCGCGCGGCCGCCCAACACCTCCGGCACGCGGGCCGACGCGGCGGTGCGCGGTTCGCCCCCACCGCTCTGGTACACGACCCACAGCGCGTCGCCGGAGCACCGTAGCCCCGGCCGACCGGTGCCTGTGCGGCGCGCAGTCGCCATGTGCGGGTCCCGCGTGCCGCGTTGGCCCCTCCCTGCCGCTCGGCCACTTCGGGGCCGCTGTCGACGCACTCGTTCTCGGTGTGTGCCAGGGCGGGTGGGGCCGGCAGGGCGGGCGGTGGCTGCACCGTCCCTCACCGGGCCGCCGGCGGAAGTCGGTTCGGACTCAGGGTTCTTGACGACGTGGACGATCGGCCCGTACTCCCGGGCTCCCGCGGCGTCGAACACCGTGTCGCGCTCCCGGACGGCGGCGACTCGCTCCATGCCCCGGGCCCCGGCGGCGGGCGGGCATGGTGGTGAGCTGTTCCCGCGCTCGCGGCAACTCCTGTGCCGTGAGGTCCGGATCGGCGGGCTGCCCCGCACCGGTTCCCATGGTGAGGGCTGCCCGCCAGGGTGGGAACACTCGGCCGTCCGGTGTCGCCGGAACGCCGGAACGCCGGAACGCCGGAACGCCGGAATGCCGGAGCGCCCGACGCCCGGCCCGTGCAGGCCCGTTCAGGCCCTCACCCGGCGTTCGCCCGCCGTCATCCGGCCGGTGCCGGTGCCGGTCCCGGTCCAGGTCCTGAGGGGGGAGTCGCGGCGAGTGCGGTGGCGGCGGTGCGGCGGCGACCGCCGATCAGGACCGCGGTCAGTCCCAGGGCCGCCCACAGCGCCAGGGTCAGTGCCGGCCCGCCGGCGCCGTTGCCGTCGAAGTACGCCACCGACCGCAGCAGTGACCCGCCGGCGCCCGGCGGCAGCCACCGGCCGATCAGACCGGCCGGTTCCGGCAGCAGTTCCGGCGCGGTCGCCACGCCGGAGAACGGATTGCCGAGCAGGACGACCAGCAGCGAGCCCAGGCCGATTCCGGCGGGTCCCAGAAGCGCCGCGAGACCCGCGACGGCGGCGCCCACGGCCAGGGTGGCCAGCGTGAACGCTCCCGCCTCCGCCCACCAGCCGCCCGCCAGGACCCCGAGCCAGCTGTGCGCCAGCCCGGTCGCGGTGAGGCCCACGAGCGCGGCGGCCCCGCTCAGCGCCACCACCGACCGGATGCCGCGCAGCCCGAGCACGGTCACCATCGCCCCGGCCGCCACCCCGGCCAGCGAGAGCGGCAGGACGCTGGAGGCCAGTGCGCTGCCCCGGGGGGCTCCGGCGGGGGTGGCGACCACGTCCTCGGTGGCCACCCGCGCTCCGGGCGGCGCGCCTGCCGCCACCGACTCCCTGAGCAGCTGGGCGACGACGGGACTGGCGGCGGACGCCGTCAGCACCTTCGGTCCCTCCGGCGTCATCACCACCGCTCCGTATACGGCGCGGTCCTCGATCGCCTGCCGGGCAGCGGCCTCGTTGCCGTAGCGGTGCAGGTCGAACGCTCCTTGCCGGTGCTCGAGGCGCTGCTCCAGCGGTGCCGTCGACGCGGCGGGGCCCGCGACGCCGACGGGGAGGTCGTGGGGTGCCATGCGGGCCGCGGGCCAGGCGAAGGCCCACAGCGCGAGGGCCACGACGGCCGGTACCAGGAGCATCACCGCGATCGTGCGGCGGGCCGGGGAGGCGGTGGACATGGTTCCTCTTCCGTGGACTGTCTCGGGGGCTTCAAAAAGAAGGATCGTTCGTTTTAGGTTTTCCACTGTCCCGAGCGGAGTGCCGGTTGTCAAGAAGGAATGTTCGTTTTAGATTTGGGTCATGGCTCGTGTATCCCCGGAGCATCTCGAGGCCCGACGCCGGCAGATCCTCGACGGCGCCGCCCGCTGCTTCGCCCGCAACGGCTTCCACGCCACGTCGATGCAGGACGTCTTCGCTGAGGCGGGCCTGTCCGCCGGTGCCGTGTACCGCTACTTCAAGGGCAAGGACGAACTGATCTCGGCCATCGCCCGCGAGGCGTTCGACGGCATACGAGGGGCCTTCCATGAGGCGGCCGGGATGGCGGTGCCACCGGCGCCGGACGTCCTGCTCGCACGTGTGCTGCGCACCTTCCTGGAGGAGGAGGTCCCCGGCGGCGACAGGCAGGCCTTCGCCCGCCTCATCGTCCAGGTGTGGACGGAGACACTCCGCAACGACCGGTTGGCGGCCATCCTGAACGAGGGCTTCCAGGGCATGCGGCAGGCCTGGTCGCAGGTGGTCGAGGCGTACCGGCGGAGCGGGATCCTGCCCGTCGACGTGCCCGCCGACCATGTCGCCCGGACGATGATGGCCACCGCCCAGGGTTTCATCGCCCAGCAGGCGCTGTTCGGCGATGTGCGCGTCGAGATGCTCGAGGACGGGCTGCGCGCACTCATGTCCATGCGGCTTCCGGAGACCGGTTGACGCACCGGAAGGACTTCCGCCCCGCCCGTCACGCTCCGGACCTCGCCGGTCCGACAGCGGCACGTGAGGGTGCATGAGGCCAGGCCAGGCCAGGCCAGGCCAGGCCAGGGCAGGGCAGGGCAGGTGAGGGCAGGCCAGGGCAGGGTGTCAGCGGCGCAGCCGGGGGATCGGTCCGCCCTCCGGCCCGTCCGCCCCGGTGGCCTTCGGCTTCGCCGCGTACTCGTCCGCGTACTGCCGTCCGGACAGGGCGGCGCGGAACCGCCGAGGCCCCGCGGGACCGTCTATGCGCCACGGATCCCTTGATGATCCACGGGCGCCGTGACCCGCCCCGCCGGCCAAGGCCCTCAGGTGGGCTTCGACACCAGCATCCCCAGTGTGACCAGACCCAGCACGACCCAGGCGAACCACAGCCAGCCGTTGCCGCCGAGCGCCGCGGTGTAGGCCGTCACGACCACCAGGGACGCCACGGTCAGCACACCCATCGTCTTCGTGGAACCGGACATGCTCGCCCTCCTCCGGGCCGGCGCCGCGGCTGGACCCGCGGTCGGGGCCGTGCAGCCATCGTCACCCCTGACGAGGGGCGCGCGCTACTCTCCGGCCGGCTGCGGCCACCGGGGAGGGGAGCCCCGCCCGGCGGGTCGTCCGCGGAGGCGGACCGTGTTCAGCGGCCGCGTGCCTGGAGCGAGGCCAGATACGCGTTGTACGCCTCGAGCTCCTTGTCGCCGTCCCGGTCAGCGGCCCGGTCCTTGCGGACGGCCTGGCGCTGCTCGGAGCGGTACCACTGGAACACCAGGGCGATCAGCACCAGCACCGAGGGGATCTCGCTGAACGCCCAGGCGATGCCGCCCGCCGCGTTCTGGTCGGTGAGCGCGTTGATCCCGAGTGACGCGGGGGGATCGGCGTACGTCCGCACCATCGGCTCGGACGCCATCATCAGCGCGATGCCGAAGAACGCGTGGAAGGGCATGCCCGCGAAGAGCTCCAACATCCGCATCACGTAGCCGGGGCGGTGCGGGCCCGGGTCCACGCCCATGATCGGCCAGAAGAAGACCAGTCCGACGGCGAGGAAGTGCACCATCATCCCGATGTGCCCGGCCCTGGACCCCATGAGGAAGTCGAACAGCGGGGTGAAGTAGAGGCCGTACAGACTCGCGATGAACATCGGGATGGTGAACGCGGGATGCGTGATGATCTTCATATAGCGGCTGTGCAGCAGGGCCAGCAGCAGCTCGCGGGGGCCCGTGCGGCCGCGGCCCGCCGGTGGCAGGGCGCGCAGCGCCAGGGTCACCGGCGCGCCCAGCAGCAGCAGGATCGGCGACAGCATGCTGATCACCATGTGCTGGACCATGTGCACGCTGAACATGACCATGCCGTAGTCGTTCAGGCCGGTGCACATCACCAGTGCCACGCTCAGCACACCGACGGTGAAGAAGACCGTCCGGCTCACCGGCCAGGCGTCCCCGCGCCGGAGCAGCCGCGCCACGCCCCAGGCGTAGAGCGCCAGTGCCAGCAGGCAGCCGGCCAGGAAGAACGGATCGGCGGAGAGTTCCAGCCCCCTGCCCAGCGTGAACGGCGGCAGGTCCATCCGCATTCCGTGCTCGCCGTGCCCGCCGTGATCCATCTGCGTACTCCTGGGACGTCCTGATTCGCGCTTGTTGTCCGGGCAAGACTAGAACCGCCCCCGGCCGCCGTTGCGACCGGGGGCGGTTCCACCGCCGGGAAGCCGTGGTCAGAGGACCGTCTCGGCCTCTTCGTACCGCTCCTGCGGGACCGTCTTCAGCGTCTCCACCGCCTGCGCCAGCGGCACCAGCGTGATGTCCGTGCCCCGCAGCGCGGTCATCATGCCGAACTCGCCCCGGTGCGCCGCCTCGACCGCGTGCCAGCCGAACCGGGTGGCGAGGACGCGGTCGTAGGCGGTCGGCGTGCCGCCGCGCTGGACATGGCCGAGGATCACCGGCCGGGCCTCCTTGCCGAGCCGTTCCTCGAGTTCGACGGACAGCTGCCGGGCGACACCGGCGAAGCGCTCGTGGCCGTACATGTCCTTGCCGCCCTCGTCGAACTCCATGGAGCCCTCCCGCGGCTTGGCCCCCTCGGCGGCCACGACGATCGCGAACCGCTTGCCGGCCTCGAACCGGGCGCCGACCCGCCGGGTCAGCTCCCCGATGTCGAAGGGACGCTCCGGCACGACGATGGCGTGCGCACCGGCGGCCATACCCGAGTGCAGGGCGATCCACCCGGTGTGCCGGCCCATGACCTCGACGATCAGCACCCGCTGGTGGGACTCGGCGGTGGTCTTCAGCCGGTCGAGGGCCTCGGTCGCGACGCCGACGGCGGTGTCGAAGCCGAAGGTGACGTCGGTCGAGGCGATGTCGTTGTCGATGGTCTTCGGCACGCCGACGATCGGCAGACCGGCCTGGGCCAGCAGGTTCGCGGCCTTCAGCGTCCCCTCGCCGCCGATCGGGATGATCGCGTCGAGGCCCAGCTCGGCGACGTGCCCCTTGGCCCGCTCGACGCCGTCGACGAGATGCGCGGGCTGCACCCGGGAGGAGCCGAGGATCGTGCCGCCGCGGGCGAGGATTCCCGCCACCGCGTCGAGGTCGAGCTTGCGGTAGTCGGCCTCCAGCAGGCCCTTCCAGCCGTCGTGGAAGCCGATCACCTCGTCGCCGTGGTCGACGACGGCGCGGTGCACGACGGAGCGGATGACCGCGTTGAGCCCGGGGCAGTCGCCGCCGGAGGTGAGGACACCAATGCGCATAGCCCGAAAACCTTTGCAACGTGGGCCGACTCCCGGACCACGTCGTCCGGTTGGATCCCCGCCACCCTACCGGCGCGGGGCGGCGGGAGCCGAACCGGGCGTCCGAACAGTGGACACCATGTTCCCGTACGGCCCGTGCAGCCCCCACGGGGCCTGCCCGGGGCCCGTCTCGGGCAGGCCCCGGGCGCGGGCCGGGTGAGGCGGATCCGGGTAGCCCCGCGACGCGCTCGGCGGCCGGTCTCAGGCGGGCTGGGTGGCCGGTCTCAGGCGGGCTGGGTGGCCGCGGCGACCCGCTCGGCGCGCAGTGCCTCGTACCACCGGTCGTCGGTGGGCGGCAGCGCGTTCACGTCGAGCGCCAGCTTCAGCAGCAGATCCGCGATCTGCGGATTGCGGGCCATCACCGGCCCGTGCATGTACGTGCCGAAGACGGTGTCGCTGTACGCGCCCTCGGTGCCGTCGCCGGTGCCGTTGCCCCTGCCCAGGACGGTCCGGGCGAACGGACGCGCCGTCGGTCCGAGGTGGGTGATGCCCTGGTGGTTCTCGAAGCCCGTGAGCTGCGGCAGGCCCAGCCGCGGGTCGATGTCCGCCAGTACGTCGCCGACGCACCGCTCGCCCTCGCCCCGGGTGGAGACCACGTCGAGCAGGCCGAGGCCCGGCTCCCGCTCCCCGAGGTCGTTGACGAACTCTTGGCCCAGGATCTGGTAGCCGGCGCAGACCGAGAAGATGATCGCGCCGTTGGAGGCGGCCCGGGCGAGCCCGCCGTCGCGGCGCAGCCGCTCGGCCGCCAGCCGCTGCGGCCGGTCCTCGCCGCCGCCGATCAGATAGATGTCGCCGGACGTCGGCACCGGCTGGTCGCTGCGGACGTCGACCCGGGTCACGCCCAGGCCGCGCTGGCGTGCGCGGCGCTCCACGACCAGGGCGTTCCCCTGGTCGCCGTACGTGCTGAGCAGGTCCGGGTAGACCCACACCAGGCGCAGGCTGCTGTCGCTCATGCTCGTGTTCCTCTGCGGTCGGTCCGGTCAGCCGGTCGGTGGTGCCGGTGCTTTCGCTGCTGCCGGTGCTGCCGGTGCGGTCGGTGCGGTCGGTGGGGTCAGTTGCCGACGCGGCGGCGGACGTCCTGGAAGGCGGTGTAGTTGGCGATCAGCTCGATCCGCCCGGGAGGGCAGAGCCGCACCGCCTCGTCCATGTCCTCGGCGACGCGGAAGTCCAGTCCGGCGACCTCCAGACGCACGGCCAGGTCCAGCTTGCGGTCGCCGATCACCACGATGGGGTGCCCGGCGAGCCGGGTGTAGTCGACGTCCCAGAGCCAGGAGGTGTCGGTGCCGTCGGCGCCGCGGGCGTTGACGGAGAGGATCACCGGGGTGGGCGGCGGGTCGATCAGCGAGAACGTCTCCAGCCAGCCGGCCGGGTTCTTCGCCAGCAGCAGCCGTACATCGCGGCCGAGGAAGGACACGACGTCGTACCGGCCGGCCACGGCCTGCACCTGGTACATGCGCTCGAGAGCGACCTGAGGCGGGACGCCGAACACCGCGGCGACGGCGGCGGAGGTGGCGGCGTTGGCCTTGTTGGCGCGGCCCGGCAGCTGGAGACGGATCGGCCAGGCCGAGCCGTGCGGGTCGAGGACGTGGTCACCCCTGAGGGCCCAGGTCACCGGCGGCCGGCGGAACCCGCACTCGCCGCAGAACCACTCGTCCCCCGGGCGCTGCATCACACCGCCGCAGGCGGGGCACGACCAGGCGTCGTCCTTCCACTCCTGCCCTGCGGCGACCCAGACGACATTGGCGGAGGAGGACGCGGCCCACACGATCAGGGGGTCGTCGGCGTTGGCGATCACGACGGCCTTGCTGCCGGACAGGCCCTCGCGCCACTTCTCGGCCAGCATCCGGGTCTCCGCCGCACGGTCCAGCTGGTCGCGGGAGAGGTTGAGCAGGGCGATGGCCTTCGGCGTGGTGTCGCGGGCGACCCCGGCGAGGTACTTCTCGTCGACCTCGATCACGCCGAAGCGGGCGTCCGAGCCCCCCGCCAGCGCGGAGGTGATACCGGCCGGCATGTTCGCGCCGAGGGCGTTCGAGACGACCGGGCCGGCGGCACGCAGGGCCTCGGCGATCAGCCGGGTGGTGGTGGTCTTGCCGTTCGTCGCCGAAACCAGGATCACGTCGAGGTGCTGCGCGAGCCTGCTCAGCAGGTCGGGGTCGAGTTTCAGGGCGACCCGACCGCCGATGACCGATCCGCTGCCGCGTCCCGCCGCGCGCGACACCGCCGCCGCTGCCTTGCCGGCCGTCACGGCCAGCTTGGCGCGCGGCGACAGCGGCTCTGCGTTGTCAGGGTGTCCTGCCATCGTCCTTGATCCTCCTTGCGTCGGTCGGGGCTCAGCCTATCGACCTCAGGGCGGCGGCCCGAACTGCGGCTCCGTCAGGAACCCGGAGGTCACCGGCGCGATGTACGGAACGTACCCTTACGGCCATGCGAAACCGTCCGATCCCCGGCAGTTCCGGCCGCGTCCGGGCCATGAGCCTGTTCGGTGATCCGGTGCTGCACGCGCCGTGCGGACCCGTCACCGACTTCGGCCCCTCGCTCGGCCGGCTGATCGAGGACATGTACGCCACCATGTACGCGGCGAACGGCGTGGGCCTCGCCGCCAACCAGATCGGCGTTCCGCTGCGGGTGTTCGTCTACGACTGCCCCGACGACGAGGACGTCCGCCGCCTCGGGCACGTGGTCAACCCCCGGCTCGTCGCCGCCGGCGGTGTCGAGGTGCGCGGTCCGGAGGGCTGTCTGTCGCTGCCCGGAGTCGAGGCGGGGACGCCTCGGTACGACCACGCGGTGGTCCAGGGCGTCACACGCGACGGCGAGCCGGTGCATGTGGAGGGCACGGGGTTCTTCGCGCGGTGCCTGCAGCACGAGTGCGACCACCTGGAGGGCGGGGTGTACGTGGACCGGCTCACCGGCCTGCGCCGGGCCCGTGCCCTGCGCGCCGTCCACCGTGCCCCGTGGGGGCGGCGGTAGCGGCCCGTTCCGGGCCGTGCGGCCGGGCCGTGCCGCTGCCGTCTGACCGTGCGCTGCCCGCCGCCGGTGCGCGGCACCCGGGGCACCGGGCGGTCCTCGGCCGTGCACGGCCGTCCTCGGCGGCGGGGGCGGTTCCCGGGCCCGTGGCGGTGTTGCCCGTGCGGTCGCGGGTGCGGGCGAGGGCGCGAAGGCACCCGAGAACTTCGCGGAGTGTTGCCCGTGCGGGTGCGGGTGCGGGTGCGGTCGCGGGTCGTACCCGCGATCTTCTGGGCAACCTCGGGGTGTGTTGCCCGTGCGGGTACGGGTGCGGTCGCGGGTGCCCTCGGTGCCGCGGGTGCCGGCGGCGTCAGAAGCCCGGGCTGCCCGGTCGGTCCTCGGCCGTGCACGGCCTTCCCCGGCGGGGGCGGGGGCGGTTCCCGGGCCCGTGGCGGTGTTGCCCGTGCCGGTGTTGCCCGTGCGGTCGCGGGTGCGGGCCCGTACGGCCAGTGGACCGCCACCAAGACGCTGTGTTGCCCGTGCGGGTGCGGGTGCGGGTGCGGTCGCGGGTGCCCTCGGTGCCGCGGGTGCCGGCGGCGTCAGAAGCCCGGGCTGCCCGGGCGGTCCTCGGCGACGGAGAGGCCGCCCCAGAGCAGGTCCGCGAGACTGCGCACCAACTGCTCCCGCGAGCAGGGACGTTCGCCGAGCCACCAGTCGCCGGCGCCGTGCATCATGCCGACGATGCCGTGCGCCCAGATCCTGGCCAGCTCGTCCCCGGCGGGGCCGAGGTCGACGCGTTCGGCTATCACCGCGCCCAGCTCCTCGCCCAGTCTGCGCAGCAGCGGCGCCGTGTGCCTGCCGACGTCGAAGCCCTGCTCGGACTGGTGGGGCTCCTCGGCGGGGTGCATCAGGAAGCGGTAGACCTGCGGTCTGGCCTCGATCGCGGCGAGGTAGGTGTCGAGGGTGTGCTCCACGCGCTCCCGCCGGTCGGAGCTGGCGTCGATCGCCGTGCGCAGCGCGGCCAGCAGTCCGTCGGTGTGACGCTTGGCGAGTGCCCGGTAGAGCCCGCTCTTGTCGCCGAAGTGCCGGTAGAGGATGGGCTTGGTGATGCCCGCCTCGGCCGCGATCGCGTTCATGGAGGCCTGCGGGCCGTCCCGGAGTACCACGCGGTCGGCGGCCTCGAGCAGCTCGCGCCGACGCAGGCCGGCCGAACGCTGCTGCTCGGCCGAACGCTGCTGGTCACCCTGTTGAGTGGTGGTGGTCTCCATGGTCTCTCCCCGCCCGTGCTGAATCCTGAGGCCTGCGCAACGTAACACTCCGCGGGGCTGGGCTGCCGATCGAGCCGTTGGCGGTTGACAGCTTCTACGCGCCGGTAACAGACTGTGGTTACCGTTGGTAACATGCGTGTTGTGCACATCAGGAGGGGACATGACCGAGTTCGCGCTCGATCTCAACGATGATCAGAAGCAGGTCCGCGACTGGCTGCACGGCTTCGCCAGGGACGTGATCCGCCCGGCCGCCGCCGAGTGGGACGAGCGCGAGGAGACCCCCTGGCCGGTCATCCAGGAGGCCGCCAAGGTCGGTGTCTACTCCCTCGACTTCTACGCCCAGCAGTTCTTCGACCCCACCGGGCTCGGCATCCCGATGGCCGTGGAGGAGCTGTTCTGGGGCGATGCCGGCATCGCCCTCTCCATCGTCGGTACGGGCCTGGCCGCGGTCGGTGTCCTCGCCAACGGCACCGAGGAGCAGATCGGTACGTGGATCCCGCAGATGTACGGAGACGCCGACGATGTGAAGGTCGCCGCCTTCTGCTCCTCCGAGCCCGACGCGGGCTCCGATGTCGGCGCGATGCGCACCCGCGCCGTCTACGACGAGGCCAGGGACGAATGGGTGCTCAACGGCACCAAGACCTGGGCCACCAACGGCGGTATCGCCAACGTCCATGTCGTCGTCGCCGTCGTCGACCCCGGCCTCGGCACCAAGGGCCACGCCTCCTTCATCGTGCCCCCGCACACCCCCGGCCTGTCCCAGGGCCAGAAGTTCAGGAAGCACGGCATCCGCGCCTCGCACACCGCCGAGGTCGTCCTGGAGGACGTCCGCGTCCCCGGCTCCTGCCTCCTCGGCGGCAAGGAGAGACTGGACGAGCGGCTCGCCCGCGCCCGCGAGCGGGCCCGGGCGGGCGGGGAGCGGACGAAGAACGCGGCCATGGCCACCTTCGAGGCATCCCGCCCGGCCGTCGGCGCGATGGCCGTCGGCACCGCGCGGGCGGCGTACGACTACGCCCTCGAATACGCCAAGGAGCGTAGGCAGTTCGGCCGCCCCATCATCGACAACCAGGGCGTCGCCTTCCAGCTCGCGGACATGCGCACCGGGATCGACGCCGCCCGGCTGCTGGTCTGGCGCGCCTCCTGGATGGCGGTCAGCGGCAAGCCCTTCACCGCGGCCGAGGGCTCGATGTCCAAGCTCTTCGCCAGCGAGGTGGCCCGGAAGGTCACGGCGCAGGCCGTCCAGATCCTCGGCGGGAACGGCTTCACCCGCGAGTACCCCGTCGAGCGCATGCACCGGGACGCCGCCATCTACACGATCTTCGAAGGCACCAGCGAGATCCAGCGCCTGGTCATCGCCCGCACGCTCTCCGGCCTGCCCATCCGCTGACGCGCGGGCTCCCGCACGCGGCGGGGCGGGCTCGGCCGAGGGGCTGCGGACGCTCTGGTCCCGAGCGGGCTCCCGCACGCGGCGGGGCGCCACCCGCTCGTCCGGGTCGGCGCCCCGCCGGGTGCGTCCGGGTCGGCGCCCGGCGGTGTCACCGGCCGGTCACACCGCGAGCTGCGCCTCGATCGCCGCGACGACCTCCGCCGCCTCGGGCTCCGTCCGCGGCCGGAAGCGGGCGACCACCTCGCCCCGCGGGGAGACGAGGAACTTCTCGAAGTTCCACTGCACGTCACCGGCCTCCCCGTCGGCATCCGGGAAGCGGGTCAACTCGGCGTAGAGCGGATGCCGCTGCCCGCCGTTCACGTCCGACTTCTCCAGCAGCGGGAACGTGACCCCGTAGGTGGCCGAGCAGAACGCGGCGATCTCCTCGGCGCTGCCCGGCTCCTGTCCCAGGAACTGGTTGCAGGGCACCCCGAGCACCGTGAAACCCCGGTCCGCGTACGTCTTCTGCAGTCGCTCCAGCCCCTCGTACTGGGGTGTGAGACCGCAGCGGGACGCCACGTTCACCACGAGTACGGCCCGCCCGGAGTACTCGGCGAGCGTGGTGGGCTCACCCGCCAGAGTGCGCAGCGGGATCTCGAACAGGCTCACGGCAACTCCTAGGAGACGGTCGGTATGGACTCATCCTATTCCCAGGCCCCGTGGATGGGGTCGGAGCTGGTCGAAATCCCTCAACCGCCCAGCCGGACACACGCTGATCGGCACAATATGCGTGTGTCGACCTACAGCGAACTGCAGCTCGCGGACGGAACCGCCGTCCGGTTCGTCCTCGTCCCCGGGGCGGAGGACGCCCATCCGCCATCCGCGTCCCCGGGGAGCGACGACCCCGACGGCATGGGACCGACCGTACCCGTGGCACGCGGTACGGGGAGTCCGTCGTTCGCCATCGACTCTCTCCGGCGTGCTCTGCGGCCCCTCGGCACGGTGCTCCAGGAGGTGCACGACGCGGTGACCGCGGCGCCGAGCCCTCCGCAGGAGATCAACGTCTCCTTCGGAGTGCAGATCGGCCAGGACCTCAAACTGGGGATCGTCGGGGGCAGTGGCCAAGCCCACATCGAGGTGTCCGCGACGTGGCACCCGCAGCCCCGTACGGACTGACACGTGGGCTGGTTCTTCGGCGGTGCCGCGATGGGACCCGACGACGCGGGCCGCCTGGTAGTGGCGGTGCGGCGGGTGGGCGGGTCCGTCACCGCCGGCGCGGGTGTGCTCCTCTCCCCGGGAGTCGTGCTGACGTGTGCGCACGTCGTCAACGACGCGCTCGGCCGGGCCGTGTTCGCCGCGGCCCCGCCGGGCAGGGTTGCGCTGCGCATCGACTACCGTGACCGGCACGGGACGCGTGAAGCCACGGGCGAACTCACCCACTGGATCCCACCCCGCCGCCTCGACGGCACGTTGCCGGTGCGTGAACGGGAGGACCGGGTCTGGCACGGCGACCTCGCCGTCCTCACGTTCCCCCGGCCGCCCGAGGGACGGATGCCGCAGACCCGTTGGGCACCGATGCGGCCCGGCCAGAGTCTGAGGGCCTGGAGCAGCAGCGGAAGGCCCGGCTCCTTCGCCGACGTCCGGGTCAAGACCTGCGACAAGTCCGTCGGTTACGTGGACGGTGAGCCGACCGGCATGTCGATCGGCCCCGCTTTCAGCGGCGGGGCTCTGTGGTCGGTGCCGGGCGACGCGGCGGTCGGGCTCGTGGCCGCCCACACGATGCCCCCGGCCGACCCGGTCACCGGACGACTCCTGCCTCACAGCTCCCAGCACGTGGCGCGCAGGAGCTGGGCGATCCCCTGGCAGCGGATACGCCGGGAGCTGGCCTCCGTGGGCGCGGTCGGACTGGTCGACGACGAGCCCCCGCCCGACGATCCGGCATTCGCCCTGTTCGCGGAGACCATCCACGGCATCGTCCCGTCCACGGACCTGCGTGGGGACCTCGGGCGGCTCGTCGCAGGGCGGTGCGCCCTTCGCCACCCCGACGACGGGTCGGCCCCCAGCCCCGAGGAGTTCGCGCGCCTTCTGGTCACCGAGCCGCGGGCGTTACCCGCGTTGACCGAGATCCTGCGGTTGAGGGACCCCTCCGCGGTCCGGCAGCTGCTCGCGATCGGCCGCATGTCCCCGGTGCCCCGCCTGCTGTCGCCGCGGGAGTACGGCAGACTGACCGAGATCCTCGGCCAACTGCCGGGCTCCGTGAGCGCGCGGCTGCCGGTGGCAGCCCGGGCGGCCCTGCCGCTGGCCGCCGACTATCCCGTGGAGCCGTCCGGCCCTGCCGCCGCGGCCGATGTCGTCGACAGGCTCGAACGGCTGCCCGGGGACAGCCGTTCGCAGGGTGTGTCCCCCCGGGTCCCGGGGCTGCTGCGCGTGATGGAGTACCTCGCCGCGCTCTGCTCCGAGGATCGGAGGGCGGGACTCCGGCTGTGGTGCGACGGTGTCGCCCAGCGGCTCGGCATTCCGCAATCGGCCCTCGCCGAGCGGCGTTTCGACGCCGACGAGTGGGCGGGGGCCCTCGCCGCGTGCAGCGGCCCTCCCCGGGTACTCGTCCACATCACACGCGGCGTGCTACCGGACCGCTACCGCCTGCGCATCTGGTGCGACGAGGGGACAGGGCCCCGGCAGGTCACCACGGAGTCGGACCGCGACCACACCGGCGGCGAGGCGGCCCGCCTCCTGCTGCACGTCCTCGAGTCGTTCCATCGCCTGTCGCCGGAGGAGCGGCGCCCTCTGGTGGAGGCCGTCGTCGACCGGAGCGGGCTGAACCTTCCCATCGACGAATGGGAGACCTGGAGTCCGGACGATGTCGTACCCGGTGTGCTGGGCGCCGAGTACCCGCTCGTGGTCAACTGCCCGGAACTCCTGCGCCGCAACGAACGTTTCCTCCCCGAATGGCGCAGGCGGTGGCGGCAGCTGGACACGGGTGCCTCCCTGCGCTTCTCGGGTGCGACGGTGGGGCCGCGGCAGATCTACGGAACGCTCATGGACCACCAGGACGCCGTACGCGTGGCGGTGGACGCCGCCGAGCATCTGAGGGACGGGATCGTCGAGGTGTGCCTCGCCGTCGGCGTCCCCGTCGTGGTGTGGGACCGCGGAGACGAATCCCACGCGGTCGACCACATCGCCACCGTCACCACACGCGAGCTACCGGAAGGAGTCCGGTCCTACCGGGCCAAGACCGTCCACCGGCCCAGCGAGTACCCCGGGCGGCCCGTGCTCGCCTGGGCCGACGCCGACCGGCCGGTACCCCAGTTGCATCTGTCCGAGCCGCAGGAGAGCTGATGACCACGTCCCCTCGAGCAGACTGGCGCATCTTCCGCGGTGACGGAGTCCGCCGCACCGTCGCCATGCCCCCGGCCCCGCCGTGGCGCCGCTTCCGACCCGCCGCGCCCGACCGGCCCGTCGAGCCCCTGCCCTATCTGATCTCCCCTCGGCACACCGACGTCGTGAACGCCGCTCTGCACCTGCGTCGGCCTCTGCTGGTCACCGGGCCCGCCGGGACGGGGAAGTCCTCGCTCGCCCGGGCCATCGCGCACGAACTCGACCTGGGCGCGTTGCTGCGGTGGCCGGTGAACAGCCGCTCCGGGGTGCAGGACGCGCTCTACCAGTACGACGCCATCGGGCGGCTGCGGGAGACGACCCTCAGCCGTGACCGGGGCGGTGAGGAGCCGTCCATCGGCGGGTTCGTCAGACTCGGCCCGCTGGGCACCGCCCTGGTGCCGCGCGGTGTGCCCCGGGCACTCCTGGTGGACGAGATGGACAAGGGCGACGTCGACCTGCCCAACGACCTGCTCACCGTGTTCGAGGAGGGCGTGTTCGAGATCCCGGAACTCATCCGGCTCCCCGAGGAATGGGCGGTCGTGAACGTGCTCACCGCGGACGGCAACGACACCGTGCCGGTGGAGCGGGGCCGCGTCCAGTGCACCGAGTTCCCCGTCGTGGTCATCACCAGCAACGGCGAGCGCGACTTTCCGCCCGCCTTCCTGCGCCGGTGTATTCGGCTCGAGCTGCCTGTTCCGGATGAGGAGCGGCTGCGTGAGATCGTCTCCGCACACCTCGGTGACGAGGTACTCGCCGACGTGGACGACCTCCTCCAGGCGTTCCTGCGCAGGCGGGCTCCCGGGGAGCTGGCCACAGACCAGTTGCTGAATGCCGTCTTCCTCCGGACCGGCGGGGTGGACCTGGATGCCGACGGCTTGCTCGACGCGGTCCTGCACCAGCTGACGGGCAGTGTGTGAGGGTGCGTGCGGTGGCGGACGATCGACTCCGCGGGGTACTGCGGGTACTCCGCGGCGCCGGCCTGGAACTCGATCCGCAGGAACTGCTCGACGTCCTGTGGCTCGCCGGAAGGCTCCCGGCCGACGAGCGGCTGCCGCTGAACGGACCCGGGCCCGATCAGCGGCCCGCGGCCCGGCCCGCCCCCGATACCGGGAGCGGCACGCCGAACACGCCCTGCGAACAGGCCGATCGGCTCGGCGACCGGCCCGTCGACGACGGTAGCCCCGCACTCCACGCGGCGGCACAGCGCGCCGTTCCGTCCCGGCCCGATCCGGTCGCTGTCACCGGCGGTCGTCCGCGGGAGAAGCGCGCCATGCCCCTGCGCGTACCCGAAGACAAGGCGCTCCGCGACGAACTGCTCATAGGCCGGGCGCTGCGCCCGCTGAAGCAGCGGCGCCCCAGTCTGCGGCACCACGAAGTCGACGAGGCCGCCACCGCGGCGGCGCTCGCCGAGACCGGACTGCCCGACGTCGTCACCCGGCCCGCGCGTGAGCGGTGGCTTCACCTCGTCCTGCTCGTCGACGACGGTCTCTCGATGCTGCTCTGGCATCGGCTCGTCGCCGAACTGCGCACCCTGATGCAGAGGCTCGGCGCCTTCCGCTCGGTCCGCGTACACGGCCTCGACAGCCGCCGGGCCCTCCCCTCCCTGCGCGGACAGCCCTTCGACCCCTCCTCCACGACGATGTCGCCGTCGGTCCTCACGGACCCCTCGGGCCAGACGCTCATCCTCGTGGTCAGCGACGGAATGGGTGCCGCGTGGCGCACGGGCTCCATGCACGACGTGTTGCAGACCTGGTCCGGCAGCGGACCGGTCTCGGTCGTGCACGCCCTGCCGACCTCTCTCTGGGAGGGCTCCGGCATCCAGGCCGATCGCTGGCAGGCCACCACACGCCGCAGGGGAAGCGCGGGCGCGTCCTGGACGGTGACGGACCGGGTGCTGCCACCCGGTGTCGCGGACTTCACCGGGATTCCCGTGCCCGTACTCGAGCCGACGGCCCGCTCCCTCGGGGACTGGGCCCATCTGGTCGCGTCCCCGGGGACCACTCTCGAACTCCCGCTGCTCACCCGCCCACGCGGCAGAACCGCAGGGCTGCCGCAAGAGCGCGGGCTGCAGCGGTTCCGTGATGCCGCGACCCCGGAGGCTTACCGCCTCGCCGCCCATGTCGCCGCGGTGTCACCGGTCTCGGTCCCGGTGATGCGCCTGGTTCTGGCGACAGTGCCGTGGCGCGCCGGGACGGCGCATCTGGCAGAGGTCTTCCTCGGCGGTGTGCTGCGTCCCAGTCCGGCGCCGGTGCCCGGTCCCCTGCCGCCTCAGCACAGGGTGTTCGACTTCCCGGAGGAAGCGAAGGGAGCACTGCTCGACGCCGTCCCGAGTGACGAACTCCTGCGCACGGGACGCAGCATCGGCCGGCGCCTGGAGCAACTCGCCGGACGCTCACCGGACTTCCCCGCGTGGCTCGTCCATCCCGACGGAGACGACGACCTTCCGGAGGCGTTCCGGTCCTTCAGCGTGATCGAGCGCCGTCTGCTCGCCCGACTCGGAGTCTCGCTGCGCCCGACGGCGCCGCTCGAGGAGACCGCACGCGAGGAGCGCACGCCGGCCGGGACATGGGCGCCGCTGACCCCGCACGATCCCGCGCGCATCGGTCCCTACAGGCTCACCAGGCGCAGGGTGGGGCGACGCACCATCGTCTACCTCGGACAGGACGACGCCGGAGCCTGGGCCGCGGTGCGGGTCGTCCGACCCGACATGCCCCCTTCGCTGGTTCGGCTTCTCGCCACGGAGGCCGAGGCACTGGAGCGCATGGACGGCCGCTACGCTCCGCGGCTTCTCGGACAAGAGCTGTCGGGGCGCCCGGCCTGGACGGCGACCGAACTCGCCGGGAGCCCGAAGCCGCACGCAGCCGGTCCCCCACGACTCGCCGACGTGCTCCCCTTCACCTCACCCGACCCTCGGCCACCGCTTGACGTGCTCACCAGCATCACACTGGCCTGGCATCTCGCAGGGGCCGTGAGCCTGTGCCATCTGAAGGGACTGCACCCAGCCGACCTCTCACCGGAATCCATCGTCGTCCTGGACCGTTCGGTCATGCTCATGGGCCTGTCGGACTGCTCCGTCGACGGCGAGTACACGGGCGAGGGCCCACCGCCCGACGAGGCGTCCAGTGTTCAGGCGCTCGGGGACCTCCTCCGGGCGGTCGGCAGCAAGGAGAACCGCTCCAGGCACTACCTCACGGACGGCATGGAACTCTGGCAGGGCGACACGTGGGCCCCGCTCAGAGAACTCGTCCTCCGATGCGTCGACCACGACCCCGGCCGACGGCCCTCCGCGAGCGAGGTCGCCGCGGTCCTGGCGCGATACGTGTCGATCGCCTCGGCTCTGGCAGGACCCGCGGTGCGCGGCTCGGGGCCGCCCCGCGCGGTCGTCGCCGCGTCCGGCGCCGAAGCCGGCAACCGGGTTCCGCTGGAATTCCGCCCGGCACCGCCCGTGCGAAGGCCGGCACCGCGTATCGGCCGGCGCGCGGCACGATGGGGACCCTCGCGGACGGAGCATGCGGAACTGCTGGAGAGGATCCGAACCCCACTCGGCCACAGCCGCCATGTCACTCTCGTGGGGGCGCACCCCCTGGCCGGACGCTCGACCACCACCATCGTGCTGGGCTCGGTCCTCGCCTCGGTACGCGACGAACCCGTGCTCGCCCTGGACGGGGCGCCCGCGCGGGGGGAACTCAGCAGGCGGCTCTCGCACCGCAACCGCGCCACACTGAGGGAGGCCGCCGCCCTGCCCGGGGACAGCTCCTACGAAGAGTTCAAGCGCCTGACCAGCGAGACGCCGCACGGACTCCAGGTGCTGGCCCACAGCCCGACCCACACGGTGCCGAGCCCCGCCTACACGGAAGAGTACCGCCGCATCATGGCGGTGGCGGACCGGCACTATCCGATGATCCTCACCGACTGGGCGCCTCCGCGACTCGACCGCACGGCGGATGCCGTTCTGGAGCTGACCGATCGAGTGCTGGTCTGCTGCAACGCGACCGAGGAATCCATCGGGGCCGCCGCCGCCCGACTCGCCCAGATCGGCGAAGTGGGGTACCCGCGGCTGGCGGCCGATGCCTTGGTGATCGTCACACGGCTCGGCGGGGGGTTGCAGCCTCTTGCGGACGGCACCGTCGCCGTACGACTGCTCGACCGGCGACGGCGACCCGTCATCGTTCCCTTCGACCATGTCCTCGCCTCGGCTCCGAGTCCCGCCCTCGGCAGGCTGCGCCCCGCCACGGCAGACGCCTACACGGCCCTCGCCGCAGCTCTGGTGGACCCCCCGGGCCCGGGCACGGACTGATCCGCCCCGCGGCGTGGGGCCCGCCTGCCGCTGCGGACGTGCGGCAGGAGAGGCGCGCGGCGGCTCACAGCCGGCCCACCGACGTCACGCGCACGACGGCCCGGCCCTCCTCGTCCGAGGCCGCCAGGTCGACCTCCGCGCTGATGCCCCAGTCGTGGTCGTCGTTCGGGTCGGCGAACGTCTGCCGGACACGCCAGAGGCCGTGCCCCGGGTCCTCCTCGATGGCGAGCAGTTTCGGGCCGCGCGCGTCCGGTCCGGTGGCGAGGTCGTCGTACTCGTCCCAGTACCCGTCCATCGCCTCGCCCCAGGCTTCCTCGTCCCAGCCCGACTCGGCGTCCAGCCGGCCCAGTTCGCCGACGCGGTCGAGCGCCGCCAGCTCCACCCGGCGGAACATCGCGTTGCGGACCAGCACCCGGAAGGCGCGGGCGTTGGCGGTGACCGGCTTCACCTGATCGGCCTTCTCCTGGGCCTCCTCGGCGGTCTCCACCTCGGGATTGGCCAGCTGCTCCCACTCGTCGAGGAGGCTGGAGTCGACCTGGCGGACCATCTCGCCCAGCCAGGCGATCAGATCCTGCAGGTCCTCGCTCTTCAGATCGTCCGGCACGGTGTGCTCGAGGGCCTTGTACGCGCTCGCCAGATAGCGCAGCACGATGCCCTCGGTGCGGGCCAGCTCGTAGAAGGACGTGAACTCCGTGAAGGAAAGGGCCCGTTCGTACATGTCCCGGATCACGGACTTCGGGGACACCGGGTGGTCGCCCACCCAGGGATGCGACGTCCGGTAGGTGCCGTACGCGTGCCAGAGCAGCTCCTCCAGCGGCTTCGGGTACGAGATCTCCTGGAGCCGCTCCATCCGCTCCTCGTACTCGACCCCGTCCGCCTTCATCGCGGCGACCGCCTCGCCCCGCGCCTTGTTCTCCTGGGCCGCGAGGATCTGCCGCGGGTCGTCGAGCGTCGACTCGACGACGGACACCATGTCGAGGGCGTACGACGGCGACTCGGGGTCCAGCAGGTCGAACGCCGCGAGCGCGAACGTGGACAGCGCCTGGTTGAGGGCGAAGTCCTGCTGGAAGTCGACGGTGAGCCGGACGGTCCGGCCCTGGGCGTCGGGGGTGTCGAGGCGCTCGACGATTCCCCCGTCGAGCAGCGAGCGGTAGACGGCGATGGCCCGGCGGATGTGCCGGAGCTGCTGCCTGCGGGGCTCGTGGTTGTCCTCGAGCAGCGTGCGCATCGCCTCGAAGGCGTCGCCCGGGCGCGCGATCACCGACAGCAGCATGGCGTGGGTGACCTTGAAGCGCGAGGTGAGCGGCTCGGGGTCGGAGGCGATCAGCTTCTCGAAGGAGTTCCGCGTCCAGCCGACGAAGCCCTCGGGAGCCTTCTTGCGCACGACCTTGCGCTTCTTCTTCGGGTCGTCGCCGGCCTTGGCGAGGGCCTTCTCGTTCTCGACGACGTGGTCGGGCGCCTGGGCGACGACGAAGCCGGCGGTGTCGAAGCCGGCCCGGCCGGCCCGGCCCGCGATCTGGTGGAACTCCCGGGAGCGCAGCGTACGGACCCGGCTGCCGTCGTACTTGGTGAGCGCGGTGAACAGCACGGTGCGGATGGGGACGTTGACGCCCACGCCGAGGGTGTCCGTACCGCAGATCACCTTCAGAAGTCCGGCCTGCGCCAGCTTCTCCACGAGACGGCGGTACTTGGGCAGCATGCCGGCGTGGTGCACACCGATGCCGTGGCGGACGTACCGGGAGAGGTTCCGGCCGAACTTGGTGGTGAAGCGGAAGTTGCCGATCAGCTCGGCGATGCGGTCCTTCTCCTCGCGCGTGCACATGTTGATGCTCATCAGCGACTGCGCCCGCTCGACCGCCTGCGCCTGGGTGAAGTGCACGATGTAGACCGGCGCCTGCTTCGTCTCCAGCAGCTCGGTCAGCGTCTCCGTGATCGGCGTCGTGCGGTACTCGTAGGAGAGCGGCACGGGCCGGGTCGCCGAGCGCACCACGGCGGTCTCGCGGCCGGTGCGGCGGGTGAGGTCCTTCTCGAACATCGACACGTCGCCGAGCGTCGCCGACATCAGCACGAACTGCGCCTGGGGGAGTTCGAGGAGCGGGATCTGCCAGGCCCAGCCGCGGTCCGGTTCCGCGTAGAAGTGGAACTCGTCCATCACCACCTGGCCGATGTCGGCGTCCCTGCCGTCCCGCAGCGCGATCGACGCCAGGACCTCGGCGGTGCAGCAGATGACGGGCGCGTCCGCGTTCACCGACGCGTCGCCGGTGAGCATGCCGACGTTCTCCGTGCCGAAGAGCTTGCAGAGGTCGAAGAACTTCTCCGACACCAGGGCCTTGATCGGCGCGGTGTAGAACGTGACCTCGTCGCGGGCGAGGGCCGCGAAGTGCGCACCCGCGGCGACCAGGCTCTTTCCGGAGCCGGTCGGTGTGGAGAGGATCACGTTGGCCCCCGAGACCACCTCGATCAGCGCCTCCTCCTGGGCCGGGTAGAGGGAGATGCCCCGGTCCCCGGCCCATGATGTGAAGGCTTCGAAGAGGGCATCGGGGTCGGCGTCCGGCGGCGGCTGATCGATAAGGGTCACCCCACCATCTTGCCTGCCCTGCCGCCGGGACGGGGAACCGGCCGCCGGGACGAAGATCGCCACCGGTAGCCTGTCCCCTCGGCACGGCTCGGGTCGGCACGGCTCGGGTCACTCGACGGGGCTCGGGTCAACGGGGCACGGGACAACACGGCCCGGGCAACGAGCTACGAGCTACGAGCTACGGGCAACGAGGTACGGCTCGACGGGGCCCGGGTCACCCGACGGGGCCCGGGTCAACGGGGCAGGGCCCAACGGGGCACGGGACAACAGCAGATGGGGCGGGAACGAGCATGATGGGACCGGCACACTCCCTGTCCGGGGCGGCTGCCTGGCTGGGGGTGGGGGCGGCGGCGGCCGCGATGGACCGCCCGATGCCATGGCCCGTGCTGGTCGTCGGCGCACTGGTCTGCGCGGGCGCCGCGCTCGCGCCGGACCTCGACCACAAGGCGGCGACGATCTCCCGCGCCTTCGGGCCGGTCTCCCGAGGCCTGTGCGAAGTGGTCGACAAGCTCTCGTACGCGGTCTACAAGGCGACCAGGAAACCGGGGGACAAACGCCGGACCGGCGGTCACCGCACGCTCACCCACACGTGGCTGTGGGCGGTGCTCATCGGAGGCGGCACCTCGGCGCTGGCTGCGACCGGGGGGCGGTGGGCGGTCCTCGCGATCCTCTTCGTCCATCTGGTGCTCGCCGTCGAGGGCCTGCTGTGGCGGGCGGCACGGGTGTCCAGCGACGTCCTGGTGTGGCTGCTAGGGGCGACGAGCGCCTGGATCCTCGCCGGCGTCCTCGACAAACCGGGCAGCGGAGCCGACTGGCTCTTCACCGGTCCCGGCCAGGAATACCTGTGGCTGGGGCTCCCCGTCGTCCTCGGCGCCCTGGTGCACGACATCGGGGACGCTCTGACGGTCTCGGGCTGCCCCGTACTCTGGCCCATACCACTCGGCAACAAGCGCTGGTACCCCGTGGGGCCGCCCAAGGGGATGCGCTTCCGGGCCGGCAGCTGGGTGGAGCTGAAGGTCCTGATGCCGGCGTTCATGCTGCTCGGGGGAGTGGGCGCTGCGGCGGCCCTGAACTTCATCTGAGTCACTTCATCCGAGTCACCTCACCCAGTCACCTCACCCAGTCACCTCACCCAGTCACTTCATCCAGTCACTTCATCCGCGTCGCGCGGCGGCGCGCTCCGGGTGGCGCGGGCCGTGAGGTGCGCTTCGGGCCGTGTGCTCCGGACCGTGTGCTCCGGGCCGTGCGCCACGGCACGGTCGCCCCGACCGCGGGGCACCGCCCGGGGTGCCGTGCGGGCGGTCCGGGCGTCCGGGGTGCGGGGTGCGGAGGCGCCGGCTCACCCGTGCCGGGACCACCGAGGAGCCACGTACCCCCGGCTAGGGGGAGGCGCCGGTCAGGGTTTCCGGGAGGCGGGCCCCGTGCCTCCGTCGGTCAGCGCCGACAGCAGTTCGCCCAGCGCCTCGCGCTGCCCGGCGGTCAGGGGAGCCAGGATGTCCTCGGCTGCGGCGCGCCGGGCGCCGCGCAGTTCGCGCAGAGTGGTGCGTCCGAGGTCGGTGAGCTCCACCCGCACCACGCGGCGGTTGGCCGGGTCGGGGACCCGGCGGACGCGGCCGGCGGTCTCCAGCCCGTCGACCAGCGTGGTGACCGCACGCGGCACCACCTCAAGGCGCTCGGCCAGGTCCGCCATCCGCGGGGCCGCGTCGTACTGGGCGACGACGCGCAGCAGCCGGGCCTGGGCGGGGGTGATGCCGACCGGCTGCAGATGCTGCCGCTGAATCCGGTGCAGGCGGCGCGTCAGCCGCAGCAGTTGCTCCGCGAGAACGCCGTCCGCGTCGGGGACGGGGCCTGGAGTGGTCATGCACGGACGATATCAGGACCACGCTCATTGTGAGTACAGGTAACAATGAGCTATGCTCATCGAGCTGTACGTCCCCGACCCGCGGAGG
Source organism: Streptomyces spongiicola (assembly GCF_003122365.1). Classification (NCBI taxonomy): domain Bacteria; kingdom Bacillati; phylum Actinomycetota; class Actinomycetes; order Kitasatosporales; family Streptomycetaceae; genus Streptomyces; species Streptomyces spongiicola. The sequence continues at coordinate 2,416,246 of NZ_CP029254.1, read as the reverse complement.
GAGCCCATGCGCCACGACGACGGTCCCTCCTGGACGCCTCCCGAGCGACCGCTGGACCCCGCGCGACCCGCCGAGCCCGCCCAGGTGCGGCGCATCCTCCGGCTCTTCCGGCCCTACCGGACGCGGCTCGCCGTGGTGGGGCTGCTCGTCGGGGCCTCGTCGCTGGTCTCCGTCGCCTCGCCCTTCCTGCTGCGCGAGATCCTCGACACCGCGATCCCGCAGGGCCGCACGGGCCTGCTGACGCTGCTCGCCCTCGGCATGATCGCCGCCGCCGTGACGACCAGCGTCTTCGGCGTGCTGCAGACCCTGATCTCCACCACGGTCGGCCAGCGCGTGATGCACGACCTGCGCACCGGCGTGTACGCCCGGCTGCAGCGCATGCCGCTCGCGTTCTTCACCCGGACGCGGACCGGCGAGGTCCAGTCCCGCATCGCCAACGACATCGGCGGCATGCAGGCGACCGTCACGTCCACGGCGACCTCCCTGGTCTCCAACGCGACGGCCGTCGTCGCCACGATCGTGGCGATGCTCGCGCTCGACTGGCGGCTCACCCTCGTCTCCCTGGTGCTGCTGCCGGTGTTCGTCTGGATCAGCCGCCGCGTCGGCCGTGAGCGCAAGGCCATCACCACCCAGCGGCAGAAGCAGATGGCGGCGATGGCCGCGACGGTCACCGAGTCGCTGTCCGTCAGCGGCATCCTCCTCGGCCGTACGATGGGCCGCGCCGACTCGCTCACCCGGTCCTTCGCCGACGAGTCGGAGCGCCTCGTCGGTCTGGAGGTCCGCTCCAGCATGGCCGGCCGATGGCGGATGGCCGTCATCGGCATCGTCATGGCCGCGATGCCGGCCTTCCTGTACTGGGCGGCGGGGCTGACCCTGGCATCCGGCGGGTCCGCGATCTCGATCGGCACTCTCGTCGCCTTCGTCTCCCTGCAGCAGGGACTGTTCCGTCCGGCCGTGAGTCTGCTGTCCACGGGCGTTCAGATCCAGACGTCGCTCGCCCTGTTCCAGCGGATCTTCGAGTACCTGGACCTGCGAGTGGACATCACCGAGCCGGAGGACCCGGTCCGGCTGGACGAGGTCGCCGGGGAGGTGCGGTTCGAGAAGGTCGGCTTCAGCTACGACGCCGGGGGAGGGACGACGCTCGACGACATCGACATCACCGTCCCGGCCGGTGGAAGCCTCGCAGTGGTGGGACCCACCGGGTCCGGGAAGTCCACCCTCGGCTATCTCGTGCCCCGGCTCTACGACGTCACGGAAGGCCGGGTCACCCTCGACGGCGTCGACGTCCGCGACCTCGACTTCGACACACTGTCCCGGTCCGTGGGTGTCGTCTCCCAGGAGACGTACCTCTTCCACGCCTCGGTCGCCGACAATCTGCGCTTCGCCAAACCGGACGCCACCGACGACGAGATCGAGGCCGCGGCGCGTACGGCCCATATCCACGACCACATCGCCGCGCTGCCGGACGGCTACGACACGCTGGTGGGTGAGCGGGGCTACCGCTTCTCCGGAGGTGAGAAGCAGCGGCTCGCCATCGCCCGCACGATCCTGCGCGACCCTCCGGTGCTCATCCTGGACGAGGCCACGAGCGCGCTCGACACCCGTACGGAGCACGCCGTGCAGCGGGCCGTCGACGCGCTCTCCGCCGGACGTACGACGATCACCATCGCCCATCGGCTCTCCACCGTGCGTGACGCCGACCAGATCGTCGTCCTCGAGGGCGGGCGGATCGCCGAGCACGGGACACACGAGGAGCTGATCGACCGGAACGGGCGCTATGCGGCGCTGGTGCGAAGGGACGGCCGGCCGGCACCGGTGGTCTCCTGACCCTCCGGTCATCCCCTCGCGACGGCGCTGCCGGAAGTCCGGCAAGGCTCCCGGCAGTCTGCGGCCACCACCTCCCGGTGACCGGGTTGCCCCCAGGCCCCCGTCGGGGAAGGGTCGCCATCCCCTGGGGGGCAGCTTGCCTCAGCCGGGCACGACGGCCGGTTCTCCGGCCCGCTGCCCGGCCGGTTGGTCCACCGGTCGCCGCTCGCCACCCCCGCGGGCCGCGGGCCCGCGGTCCAGAAGCCGCCTGATCTCGCGGACCGCGGCCCGTCCGGCCCGGTTCGCGCCGATCGTCGAGGCCGACGGTCCGTAGCCGACGAGATGGACCCGCTCGTCCCGCACCGCACGGGTGCCGTCCAGCGCGATACCCCCGCCCGGCTCGCGCAGCTTCAGGGGCGCGAGGTGGCCGATCGCCGCCCGGAAGCCGGTGGCCCAGAGGATGACGTCCGCCTCGACGGTGCGACCGTCGTCCCAGGCCACACCCTCCGGAGTGATCCGGTCGAACATCGGCAGCCGGTCGAGGACGCCCCGCTCGCGGGCCCGCCGGATCGCGTCGTTCAACGGAAGGCCCGTCACCGACACCACGCTCTCGGGCGGCAGGCCCTTCCGGACCCGCTCCTCCACCAGGGCGACCGCCGCCCGCCCCTGCGCCTCACCGAACGGGCCCTCCCGGAACACCGGCGGCCTGCGGGTCACCCAGGTGGTCCCCGCCGCCACTTCGGCGATCTCCAGCACATGCTGGGTCCCCGACGCACCGCCGCCGACCACGATCACCCGCAGACCGGCGAACGCCTCGGGCCCCGGGTACCGGGCCGTGTGCAACTGCCGTCCGCCGAAGGTCTCCTGGCCCGGGTAGCGCGGGTGGAACGGCCGGTCCCAGGTGCCGGTGGCGTTGATCAGCGCCCGTGCCGCGTACGGGCCCTCCGACGTCTCCACCAGCAGTCGGCCGCCCGCTCCCTCGCGCACCGCGCGCACATGGACGGGGCGGTGCACCCGCAGCCCGAAGGCGTCCTCGTACCGGGTGAAGTACCCGCCGATGACCTCGGAGGACGGGCGCTCGTCGTCGGCGCCGGTCAGCTCCATGCCGGGCAGCGCATGCAGGCCGTGGACCTTTCCGTACGTCAGCGACGGCCAGCGGAACTGCCAGGCCCCTCCCGGCGCCGGGGCGTGGTCGAGGACCACGAAGCCGGTGTCGGGGCGCAGGCCCACCCGCCGCAGGTGGTAGGCGCCGGACAGCCCGGCTTGTCCGGCACCGATGACGACCACGTCCACGTCTCGCGCCTCGGAGTTGTTCACATTTCTACTAACGGTGGCGGTGCCGTGCGTCTTCCCGCCGACGGCCCCGGATCGTCCGCCTCCCGCCGAACCGCCCGCCTCCCGCCCGACCCGCCCGGTTGCTACCGGCGCCGGGCGGCCGCCGACGACCACGGGCCCGGGGACGCCCCGGTACGGCTCGATCATCCCCTCGCCGTACCTCAGGGCATACGGGATAGGCGTGCGGGTGTCCCGTGCGCCATACCCGTCTCCTCCGCCCGCGCCCGCCGGACCACGGGGAGCATCCCTGCTGAGGGGGCGTCAGGACGGGATGGCGGGGCACGTCCCCGGCGGCTCGGGGCGACCGCGCGACGAGCGGCGGCGTGCGCGCCGCGCGGCAGCACCAGCTGACCCGTTCGACGGCCGGTGGCCGGTGCCGCGGCACCCGGACGCGCGATCTCACCGGCCGGGCGGGAGTATGGGGGTATGCCCGAAGCCTTCACCACCCGCGTCCTGGAACTCCGCACCGGCACGGGGGAGAGCGTGACCGATCTGACCCACGCCTGCGAGGAGTTCCTCGCGGAGACCGCCGACGGCCGCGATGGTCTGCTCAATGTGTTCGTGCCCCATGCCACCGCGGGTATCGCGCTGATCGAGACCGGCGCGGGGAGTGACAACGACCTGCTGTCCGCACTGCATGTGCTGCTTCCCGCCGACGACCGCTACCAGCACCGCCACGGCAGTCCGGGCCACGGCCGGGACCACGTCCTGCCCGCGCTGGTGCCGCCCCATGCCACTCTGCCGGTCGTCGAAGGGAGACTGCAGCTCGGTACCTGGCAATCGGTCTGCCTGGTCGACACCAACAAGGACAATGTCAACCGTCAGGTTCGACTGAGCTTCCTGGGCTGATCGAGCCGATCAAGATCGTCCTGGGTGTGGTCGCCAATTCTCCTCACGCCCCGCCGACACGGGAGAAGGAAGGATGCGCGGTACCACCGTGGACGAGATCGAGCGGCCGTATGACGGCTGCGGATAGTGTCCGCTCGCAGTTCGCCGCCTGTCGCGGGTCAAGGCCGTCACGACCTCGCCCGAGCGGCAGGGCGGCGAGGTCCACATCGGCACGATGCACCGGTTCAAGGGGCTCGAATACCAAGAGCTTGCGATCATCGGCGCGAGCGACGGGACCCTTCCGCGCACCGCCCTCGTCGAGCAGTACGAGAAGGCCGACCCCACCCGGTACGAACGCGAGCTCATGAAGAGCCGCAACCAGCTCTTCGTCGCCACCACCCGAGCCCGCGACGTATGGCGCATTTCCTGGCACGGCAAGCCCAGCCCGTTCCTCCCCGCGTAGCCGACCGGGCGGACCTGCCACGCGGTGACCGCCTACCGCGGGGCAGGGGGTCGGCGGCGCCCGAGCGCGCCGTCGTCCTCGCGTCTAGCCTTCCCCAGCCGCCTGGAGCAGGCGCTCGCGCTCTACTGCCACGATCTCCCGTGCCAGCTCGGCGTCCGTGATGTCGAATGCTTCCGGAGCGCTGTCCGCCGTCTCGGAGACCCGGGCGAAGTCCGCGAAGAGCTGCTTCTTGCGTGCCAGGATCTCGATGATGCGCTGATCGACTCCCTCTTCGGAGAGCAGACGGTGCACCTGCACCGATTCGAGCTGCCCCATCCTGTGGGCGCGGCCGATGGCTTGCCACTCGATCGTCGGTTTGAGCTGGGGCTCACAGATCACGACGACCGATGCCGACTGGATGTTCAGACCGACCCCACCCGCCACGATCTGTGCGACGAGGACGGACCCAGCGGGGGCCCGGGAGAAATCGTCGACCATGGTCTGCCGCGCCGCGGCGGACACTGAGCCGGTCAGAGGCCCGAACACCTTCGCCGGAAGGTGCGAGGCCACTGCGTCGAGGACGTCACGGAAGTATGAGAAGACCAGTACCTTGCGCCGGTTCCCCTCCGCCTCCCGGACTATGTCGACGAGGCGCTGCATCTTCTCGGATTTGTCCCCGGCCCGCAGGGCGGCCTGGCGCATGGCCGTGAAGTTGCCTTCGATCACGGCCGCTCGGTAGTACTGCTGATCGGCGCCGGAAATCGGCAGCCACTCGTCGATGTCCAGCCGCTCCGGGAGCTCGGTCAGGACGTCTTCCTGGTTGCGTCGCAGGTAGGCCGGTGCCACTTGCTTCCGGAACTGACGGGGGGAGATCTCCGAGGCGTCGATCGGCAGATCTGGCCGGAGGTAGCCGACGAGGTTGCGGAATTCCTCGATCCGGTTCTCCAGCGGGGTGCCGGTGAGGAGGACTGCCCGCTCGGAGCGCTGTATCAGGGCTGTGGAGCGCTGGGTCCGCTTGGCGTGCGCATTCTTGATGTAGTGCGCCTCGTCGAACACCAGGCACGCCGGTTCGGCGCGTTCGGGTATTCGGCCTTCCAGCCATCCGAGGATGTCGTAGGTGGTGACGGCGACTCCGCCGCTGCGGATCCAGGACTTCAGCGCGTCGTCGCGAGCGGGTCCGTGGAGGCGGTAGGCCCGCAGAGCCGACTTTTCCTGGACTTCGCGGACCCAGTTGGTGACGACGGCCGCCGGGCACACCACCAGGAAGTGGGAGGAGCCCTTGGCGCGCAGGTGGGCGAGCACGGCGAGGGATTCGACCGTCTTCCCCAGCCCCATCTCGTCGCCGATGACGACCTTCTGCTGCACGAGTGCGAAGCGGGCGCCGAAGGACTGGTACCCGCGCAGGGACGCCTTGAGATGGGTGGTGTCGAGCGTGAGCTGTCTGACCGCCTCGACGATGTCGGCCGGCAGGTCGCCCTGGCTCTTCTCGGCGTCGTCGGCCAGGAATCCGAGCTCCGCGAGCATCGCATAGTAGTCGGCCGGCCGGGAGAGGAAGTCCTCCCAGGGGTCACCGCCCGCAGCGCCGTTCTCGCCGCCGAGGACGGCCCCGCGCCGTTCGACGGCCACCAGCGCGGTACGCAGCTCGGCGACGGTCCGGGCGCGGGGGAGGAGCACCACGTGGGAGGTCCGGGACGCGAGGTTCTGGAGGAGCGGTCGTACCGCGTCGGCGGCGGCGAGGTCCGACGTAGCGCTGCGGATCGATCGCGCCGCGTCCCAGGCCCGCATCGCAGTAAGGAGCTTAGTGGTGTCCTGCGAGCGGTTCTTGATGTCGATGCGGATCGGCATCTCGTCCATCGTGGTCTGCCAGACGGTCTGTGCGGCGCCGATCATCCGGTTTCCCGTAGTGTCCCCGACGCCGGGGAGCGACCGGATCCGCGACCGTTGGTCGAGGACCTGCTGCACGGTCCGGATTCCGGCATCGAGCAGTGCCGTGATGCGCAGTTGGCCGCTGGTCACGTCCTTGAGCCGTTCGACGGGCATCTCGGCGACCAGCTTGCGCACCTCGGTCTTCCGGACGGCGTTGCCGGCGGCCTTGACAGCCGCTCTGAACTCGCTCTCGCGGTGCAGAGCGCGGTCGATGGCGCTGAGCGCGGACCTGGCGGGATCCAGCTCCCGCCGTCCGACGAGTTCGGCTCCGGAGCCTAGGCGCGGGGCGAGGCCGACCTGTTCGTCGAGCACGGCCGAGGGCCCGACAGCCGGGACGGCCTTCCCGCCCCACGCGGCCAGGCCTTCCAGTTCGGGTATGAGTCGGGTGCCCGTAACCTCCTCATGGAGGGACAGGAGCCAGGCGGCAGCCTGCTCCGCTTCCTCCTTGCGGCTCTTGCCCGAGAAGATCCGGCGGGCACCGAACAGTGAGCGGACGGCCGTCAACGCCCGGCCGGCGTCGTCCGTCAGCCGACGGATGCCCTGCCGGCCATCGGCTGTGATCGTCGGAAGGGCTTGGCGACAAGCCAGGGCGGTCACCAGGCCGGCATCGGAGGGCGAGACCTGCAGGACGCGCCATGCGGTGGCCGTCTTGCTTCCGAGGGGGACCACGCGGTCGAGGAGCTGCCTGGCGGCGTCCTCCGCCGCCGACTCGACGGGCCCGCGCTGCTCGGCGATCCCCGTCGCGAGCTCGTGCCAACCGCTGACGTCGTCCACCACACCGCGCAGGTGATGACGTGCTTCTCGTTCCATTGCCCCCGCCGACTCGCATGACCTCTGGGAAGATTAGCGACCCCGATCGATCACGTCGACGGGATCACGACATCGCCGGAACGTCCGAGTAGCGTTCGCAGGCTGCCAAGCGGAGGTTGTGCACGTGCTGCTCGAGGAGCTCAAGCCGGGGTTGCGGATAGACGGACTCGTACCGGCGGAGGTCGTCACGCTCATCGCCGCCCAGCCGCATGGCAGGGACGCGGTCGAGCTGACCTTCAAGACAGCCGGGGGCGCCCTCGACCAGCAGATCGTCTTCCGGAGGGACGAGGGCAGGCTGAGCATCGCACGCAGCGGCAGCCGTGCCTTCGACGCGAACGTCCGTGACTTCAAGCTGGCCGCCGAGGCTCAGCGGATCTCGCTGGCCGGCCTGTTCGACCCGATGCTGGCCGTGGCGACCAGCGACGTCCAGCCGCTTCCGCACCAGATTCGCGCCGTGTACGGCGAGCTCATGCCCCGTACGCCGCTGCGCTTCCTGCTCGCCGACGACCCGGGTGCGGGAAAGACGATCATGGCAGGGCTCTACATCAAGGAGCTCCTGCTGCGCGATGACGTCAGACGGTGCCTCATTGTGGCTCCAGGAGGCCTGGTCGACCAATGGCAGGACGAGCTCTTCTTCAAGTTCGGCCTCCGTTTCGACCTGCTCACGAACCAGCTCGGCGACTCGCAGCTCCACCTCAATGTGTTCGAGGCCCACCCGCTTCTCATCGCCCGCATGGACCAGCTCTCCCGCAACGAACGCCTGAAGGCACAACTCAGGGAGACTGACTGGGACCTGATCGTCGTGGACGAGGCACACCGCATGGGTGGTCACTACTTCGGTGGCAAAGTGGAGAAGACCAAGCGTTTCCAGCTCGGCGAGATGCTTGGGGAGATCACACGCCATCTGCTCCTGATGACCGCGACCCCGCACTCGGGAAAGGAAGAGGACTTCCAGCTCTTCCTCACCCTGCTGGACCGCGACCGATTCGAGGGCAGGCAGAAGACGAGTGCCGACGTCGGCGGAGTCATGCGGAGGATGATCAAGGAGGACCTGCTCACCTTCGAGGGCAGGAAACTCTTTCCCGAGCGACTAGCGGAGACCGTCCCCTACGAGCTCACGGCGCTCGAGTACGACCTCTACGAGGACGTCACCCAGTACGTTCGAGAGGGGATGAACCGCGCCGACCGCATCGGCGGCACACGCAAGAACACCGTGGGTTTCGCACTCACCGTGCTGCAGCGACGGCTGGCCTCCAGCCCCGAGGCGATCTACAAGAGCCTCGTGCGGCGCACCGAACGCCTGGAGCGCAGGAGGCAGGAGATCCTCGACGGCGCCCGTTGCGAGAGCATGCCCGCCGTCGACCTAGCCTCCTTCGACCGCGACGACTTCGACGCGCAGGAGATTGAGGAGATCGAGGAGGATCTGCTCGACGCCGCGACGGCGGCACGGACGGTCGAGGAGCTCGACGCCGAACTCGTCGAGCTGAGGAGGTTGGTGCGGATGGCGCAGCGGGTCCGCGAGGCGGGTACGGACCGCAAGTGGACCGAGCTGTCCGCCCTCCTCAGAGACCACGCGCTGGTGATGGACGCCGAAGGGAACCCGCGGAAGCTGATCGTCTTCACCGAGCACCGTGACACACTTCGCTACCTGCAGGCCAAGATCGGCTCATTGCTGGGGAGGGATGATGCCGTCAAGGCGATCCACGGCGGCGTACGCCGGGCCGAACGTCGGCAGATCACCGAGGAATTCACCAAGAACCGTCATGTCCTGATCCTGCTGGCCACCGACGCCGCAGGCGAGGGCCTCAACCTCCAGGTCGCACACCTGATGATCAACTACGACCTGCCGTGGAACCCCAACCGCATCGAGCAGCGCTTCGGCCGCATCCATCGCATCGGCCAAGAGGAGGTCTGTCGGCTCTGGAACCTCGTCGCCTCCAACACCCGCGAGGGCGAGGTCTTCACACGCCTGCTGGAGAAACTCGACCAGATGCGCGAGACGTACGGCGGGAAGGTCTTCGACGTCCTGGGAGAGGCATTCGCCGAGACCCCGCTGCGAGACCTGCTCCTCGACGCGATCCAGTACGGTGAGCAGCCGGCCGTCAAGGGAAGGATGCACGAGGTCATCGACAGCACCGTCGGAGACGGCCTCAAGAGCCTCCTGGACGAACGCGCGCTCGCTTCGGAGCACCTCTCGGACGCAGATCTCCGCGCTCTGCGCGCCACCATGGACGATGCCCACGCCCGGCGTCTTGAGCCGCACGACATCGAATCGACCTTCAAGGACGCCTTCACCCGGCTCGGCGGTCGGATCGTCAAGCGGGCACAGGGCCGTCACGAGATCGCCCACGTGCCGCAGCACGTCCGATCAGCGGGTGACGGCCCCATCTCCATCAAGTACGACCACGTCACTTTCGACCTCGGCCGGGTCCAGCCCGACGACCGGGCCCGCACCGACCTGCTCGCCCCCGGCCACCCGCTACACGACGCCGTCATGGCGGAAACCATCCGGAACCTCAAGAACGCCCTCAACCGGGGCACCGTCCTCATCTCGGCCAGTCTCGACGCACCGCACCTCCTCGTCGGGGTCGTGGAAGAGGTCGTGGACGGTGCAGGCGAGTCGGTGGCCCGACGGTTCTCGTACGCCTACGTCGACAGCCGGGGCACCGTGCACCCGGCGGGCCCCGCGCCCTACCTCGACTGTGCCGCGGCGCCCGACGGTACGGCGAGCGACGTCGTGCACGGACTGCCCTGGCTGGCGGACGCCGAGTCCAAGGCGACCAGCTGGATCATCGCCAACCGCCTTCCCGGGTACCTGGCAGAAGTCCAGCCCCGTCGCCTGGCAGAGTTGACCAAGACCCGTGATCTGGTGACCAAGCGCCTGACCTCGGAGAGCGAGCGGCTGCTCCTCGACGCCACGGCGGCCTCCGAGAAGGAGCGGAGGGGTGAGAAGCCCAAGGAGTCCGCCGAGAGCCTCCACCGCAAAGCCGTCGAGCTCGATGTGCGGCTCCGCAAGCGTCTCGAACTGCTGGACCAGCAGCAGCAGATGTCGACGAAGCCACCACAGATCCTCACCGCGGCGCTCGTGCTGAGCGTCTCCGATCTGCCCTCCCGCGAGTGAGCCTTCCGGTAACGCCGAGCGCTGCCGAGATGGCCCACTTGTCGCAGTCTGTGGACGGGAAGCGACTGCTGGCTGAGCGAGTCAGGTCAACGAAAGCGGTCCTCACAGGGATGGCGATGGTGGTGACCAAGCGCTACGACGCCTGAGCTTGATCTTTAACCTTTGGGTCCGAACGGGTCCTCGTACTTGATCACTCGGACTGGTAACTGCCGGACGTGCGGGCGGCCTTCGGCTGAGCATGTGATCCGACCAAGCCCTGGGCCCACGCCGACGAGCGCCGAGTGGGGGAGGGAATACCGCGCGAGGAAGCCGCGGGCGCCGTTACTCCGTCCCTGCTCCACTCCACCGCCTGAGACCTTACGGAGTCCGTCATGACCGGGCGTGCCCCAAAGCCCACTGGCCCTCGCATCCCCATGCCCGAGAAGACCCCGGCCGCGCTCCGCGTCGCCGTCGGACGCCTCGACCCGTCTGTCCTCGCCACGTTTGATCGGCAGTGGGATGAAGCGATGCGCCAAGCCCGCGATGAGTACACCCTCGCACCGCCCCGTGCCTTCGTCGAGCACTGGTGGTCATGGGTCGGAGTCGCCCGCTACCCGCAGCGTCTCGCCCGCTTCCGAGAGTGTGAGCGCATCGTCAGCGAGTCGGATAATCGTGCCGCGCGCCGCGCCGCCGCGAGTGAGCTGGCTTCGATCCTTGCCGAGGCTATCGCCGCGTGAGTGACTGAATTTGGGAGTACGAACCCGACGCCGAGAACGTCGTCGGCCGCCTGGACAAGGCCCAGCGGCTGGAGGTCGAGGCGATCGCGCAGCGGATCGCCGATGCCGTGGGAGTCCGCATCGGTAAGCCCTTCGACATCACCGAGGCGGCATCCGGCGTCAGGACGTTCGCAGAGGGCGCCATGATGGTCTGGTACCAGGAGGACTACCGCGACGATGTCGTCCTGGTCCTTCGAGCACAGCACTTCGGAGCGCAACAACTCGACACCTGACCACCGCACGGAGTGACGCCATTGGGCGGGCCATCGCGCGCCAGGATCCCAGCGCCGTCGTGGGAGGACGGCAGCCGCGTGAAGGCGCACGGGGAGGTGGCGAGTTGGGGAGCGGGATGGTTCATGGTGCCGGTGTGGCGTCCGAGCGGGCCTGTTGCGGACTCCGTTCCCCGTACGGGGAGTCAGCGTACGGGCACGGGCAGTGGACAGTACGCGTGCCCTTTCGTCACGCTCAGTGTTGAACGTGTGCGGGCCTGAGCGGCCGGAGAGGGAGGTGCGGCGGATGGACATCGTCGAAGCGGAGGGGGCCGCCGCGACGGGCGTCGTCGCCCGTACGGTCGCGGTGGGGGAGGGGGAGCGGGAACCCCATCCTTCGGACAGTCTGCGTACGTTCGGCGCGGTCGTCCAGGCGCTGCGCGAGCACGCGGGCCTCAGCCGGGGAGACCTCGCCGCCGTGGTCCGGTACTCCAAGCACACGGTCGAGTCGGTGGAGTTGGGCCGCCGGATGCCGGACGAGTCGTTCGTCGAGCGTGCGGAGGAGGTGCTCGGGAACACCGGGGCGCTGCGCAGGGCCGCGCGCCATCTGAGCAGGGGCGAGGTGGGACTCGCTGCGTGGTTCCGGCGGTGGGCGCGGCTGGAGCGGGAGGCGGTGAGTCTGTGTACGTACGAATGCCGGCTGGTGCCCGGGCTGCTGCAGTCGGAGGGGTATGCGCGGGCCCTCTTCGAGAACCGGATTCCGCTGCTGACGGACGAGCAATTGGAAGCTCAGGTTGCGGCGAGGATGGAGCGACAGCGGATGCTGTGTGAGCGTCCGACAGTTCCGTTCCACTTCATCGTTGAGGAAGCGGTCCTACGACGAAGACTGGGCGGTGCCGAGGTGCGGCGCGAGCAGCTGGATCACGTTCTCGAGCACACATCGCCTCGCAACGTGACACTGCAGGTCATGCCGTTGGAAGCCGAGTACCACTCGTGCATGGATGGGCCTCTGCGCCTACTGGAGACTCCAGAAGGCCGTCGACTCGCCTACTCGGAGGGCCAGGAGAGCGGGCGGCTGATCGGTGACTCGAAAGAGGTGAGAGTTCTCCAGCAGCGCTATGACACACTGCGGTCGCAGGCCCTGCACCCCAAAGACTCCCGGGCCTTGCTGGAGCGACTGCGAGGAGAGGCATGAGCACGACGGAACTCGCCTGGTTCAAGTCAAGCCATAGTGGTAGCTCGGGCGATGACTGTGTGGAGGTGGCTGTCGCCGAACAGGCCGTTCATATACGGGACTCCAAGGATCCGGCCCGCCCGCCCTTCGCCGTGGGCCGCGAGGGCTGGGCGCCCTTCGTGAGGTTCGTGTCGGGAGTCTCGGGGGCGTAACCGAGTGCAGCGCGGTTGACGAGGCGGTCACTGAGGTCGGGCGTCGGCTTCGGCGCGGCAGCCTTCTTCCGCGGTGCGGGCTTCGCGGTGGCCTTGCTGCCGCCTGCCCGCGCCGCTGGAGCCGCCCGCGTCCTCACCTCTACCGGTGCGGCCTTCCTGGCTGTCGGTGTGCCGCGCGCCTCGAACCTCTTCGTTCCGGCCGCGTGCCGTCAGCGGTCGCCGCCGTGGAAGACGCAACCGACCTCGGCACCGCTGCCCACGCTGACGACCCCGGCGGCCGGATCGGGGCTCGCCCGGACGAAGCCTCCGCCGTATCCGTCGCCGTCGCCTTCGCCTTCGCCTTCGCCTTCGCCTTCGCCTTCGCCTTCGCCGTCGGCGTCGCGCACCCCCACGTAGACGCCCCAGTTGAGGAAGAGTTCCCGCACGCCGCCGTCGTCGCCGGGAAACGGCTCGGCGGCGGGGCGTACCCGGTGCTGGAGCACATAGGGGCCGTCCATGGCCGAGGCGACCTTGCGCTCCCACTCCGCCGCGTCCGCCTCCCAGCCGGCGGTGATCCCGTTGCCGCCGTGCAGCAGGGTCGGCTTCAGGATCAGCTCCTGCCGGTGGGCCAGGGCGTAGGACAGCATGCCGGCCCGGGCGCCGCCGGGGTCCGTGGTGTGCGGGCGCACGTACCGGGTCCAGGGCAGAAGCCGGTCGATGCAGGCCAGTTCGGCGGCGTCGAACAGGTCGCGGTGCCGCTCGTCGGAGAGCATCGCCAGGGTGCCCTTGTTGCCGTACAGTTCGGCGTCCAGCCGGCTGAACAGGCCCACCCTGCCCCGCTCGACCGCGACCAGCAGCGGCTCCAGCAGCTCCGCCGTGGCGGGATCGGTGAGGTCCTCGGCCAGGAAGTACCGGAAGACGACGTCGACGGCGCGGCCCGCGACGGTGGGACGGCCGCCGGGGTAGCGGAGTTCGCCGAGGTCGCAGGCGATCCCCTCGACGCCGTGGTCGGCCAGCTTCGCCGCGAACACCCGCAGTCTGGGCCCCACGACGGCGAAGTTCTCCGCGGTGTCCACCACGGCGACGACGGGCGCCCGGCCGCTGGGGAGGACCGCGGCGCACTCGGCGTACATGGTCCGCACCATGCAGCCCAGGGTGTCCCGGTAGCGGAGGCCGTGCCGGCGCACGAAGTCCTCCAGCGGCGGGTACGCCAGCATCGCCCGGTTGATGTCCGCGTTCTCGAAGCCGCCGAGTGCGCTGGTGATGTTGAACTCGAGGAGTCTGAAGCCCGTGCCGTCGTGGTGGAGGTCGGCCCGCCCCAGGGGGAGGAGCGCCCCGGTCCGGGCGCTGCGGGTGATCAGCGCCGACTGCCGGGGGTCCAGTCCGACCGCCGCGGCCAGTGCGGTGACGCTTCCCCCGAACACCCGTTCCGGCAGTGAGCGGAGCAGCCCGTAGGCCGTGTGCAGGTCGTCCACGACGGTGCGGCGCTCGGTCTCGCCGAGGAAGGCGGGGCCGCTCAGGAACCGGTTCCGGTACGCCAGCGTGAGTGCGGCCGATTCCCGGGCGGCGGCCGCGGGATGGCCGGGGGGCGCGTGCCGCGCGAGTTGCTCCCGGTAGGCGTGGCCCAGCCGCGACCTGGGCGGCTGGGGCGGGCTGCTGGTCGTCACTGCATGTCCTTTCCGGAGCGGACCGTGTGTCGGGTGGGGGCTGCGGCGGTGCCGGGTGCCGGGCGGGTGCCGGGCTCAGACTTCGTCCGTCGGCCGCCGCGTCTGCTCGGCGCCCTGCTCGGTGCCCCGCTCGGTGCCCGGCTGGGCGTTCTGCCGGGTGTTCTGTTCGGCGCGGGTGATCCACCGGCGGCGGGCGCCCGCGAGGAGCGCCGCCGCGACGACCGCCATGACCACCGCGCCGGCGCCGAACACGGCGCGGGTGCCGACCTCGGCGGCGAGGATGCCGCCGGCCGCCGCGCCGACGGGCAGTCCGCCCCAGGCGACCAGCCGGTAGACGCTGTTGGCCCGGCCGAGCAGGTGCTGCGGCACCAGGGTCTGCCGCAGCACGACCACGACGACGTTCCATGTCACCGTCCCGCACGCGAAGATCGCGAGGGCGGCGCCGGCCGCGTACGCCGAGGAGGCGGCCGCCAGCAGCGTCTCGCTCGTGGCGATCAGGGCGGCGGTCGCGACCAGCGCGCCCTCCCTGCCGAGGCGCTGCGTCAGCGCGGGGGCGAACCGCGAGGCGAGAACGGCTCCCACGGCCTGGCAGGCGAGCAGGGCGCCGTACCCGAAGGGGCCCAGGTGGAGCACCTTCCCGCTGTGCACCACGAGTACGGCGAGCATCGCGCTCCCGGCGAGGTTGATCAGACAGGACACCAGGGCGAGGCTGCGCAGCAGGTGGTGGGCGTAGAGCCAGCTGGCGCCGGCCAGCATCTGCGACAGCATGCCGGCCCGGTCCCGGTCCCGGTCCGGCTCGACCGGCCGGGTGCGGCGGATGCGGCCGAGCAGTACCGCGGAGCACAGGAAGGTGGCCGCGTCCACGCCGAACGGCAGGGCCGTCGCCACACCGAACAGCAGCGCGCCGACGAGCGGGCCGACGAAGCCGGCGCCGGCCTCCTGAGCGGCCATGATGCGGGCGTTGGCGGTGGCGAGCCCGGCCTTGGGGGTGATGAAGGGGACGAGTACCTGGGCGGCGTTGCGGCAGAGGACCTCGCCGGTGCCGAGCAGGAACATGCACACGTAGAGCAGCGGCAGCCCGCCCCAGCCGCCGAGGATCCCGAGGGTGAGCACGGTGAGCAGGGCGGCCCGGGCGAAGTCGACGCGCACCATCATCGCCCGGATGTCGACGCGGTCGACGAGCAGCCCCGCCGGGATGCCGAACAGGATGAACGGCGCGGTGAAGGCGACCGAGGCGGCGCCGATCAGCCGGGGGTCGTCGGTCAGCCGGCTCGCCAGCAGGGGGGCGGCGGCGATGGTGGCCCCGTCGCCGAGCGAGGACACGGCGGCGGAGCACCACAGCCAGGGGAAGTCCCGCCCCAGCCTGGGCCGTTGGGAGCTGGTGGAGTCGGTCGTCGACGCGCTCATGACACCTTGTGGCAGCGCAGCCGGCAGTCCATCGTCTCCCCCTCGGATGCGCCGCCCCGTCGTCGCTCGCCGAGAGCCCGGCGGTCGGCGCGCGGAGCTGCCGAGAATAGTCGGCGTCCGCGACGGCGTCGAGGGCAAGATCGGATTCGCCGTCCACCGTCCCCGGCGGATGCCGCGCCCCGCGGCGGGGAAGGGGCGAACCCGCCGTCCGGGAGGCCGGGGGAACCCGCCCGGCACTGCCCGGGGTGATCAATTCCCTTGCGCCTGAAGGGGGTTGTGTCCCGCGTTCTTCTGGTATGTTCACCGCCGCCGGGCGCTGAGCCGGGGGCCGGCAGCGGGCATGCACGGGAGGGCATGCCGTCAAGGGGGCAAGTGCCCACACCGTGTTCAGGACTCCTGACCCGTGCCCGGGGCCGACCGCGACGGCCCGCGGCCGAGCGGTCCTGGCCTCCTCGTCCCCCGGGTCGCGAGACCACGCGTCGTCACACGGTGTGGAACGGACCGCCGGGGGAGGCTCCTGGGTGCCCGCCGCCAGGGCTGCCACGGAGAGCCGCGTGCACATCGAAGGTGAGGACAACGTCCATGGTGTTCAGG
Organism: Streptomyces spongiicola; assembly: GCF_003122365.1. Taxonomy (NCBI): domain Bacteria; kingdom Bacillati; phylum Actinomycetota; class Actinomycetes; order Kitasatosporales; family Streptomycetaceae; genus Streptomyces; species Streptomyces spongiicola. Next base: position 2,399,981 of record NZ_CP029254.1, on the reverse strand, counting down.
GGAACCAGCGAACCGGATGCGGCCAGACACGCGCCCGGCACCCGCCGCCGCCTTGCGAGTCGTCGGCCGGTCTGCCGCCGCACGCCCCACCGGGGCATACGGTGAGTCCCGGGGCGGGTCCGACGGCAGCACGGGCGGATGTCGCCGAACCGGTGACGGTCGCCGTCATCGGCACGGGGGCCATCGGCCGTGATCTGGTCAGCAAGATCGACCGGTCACCCGCCCTGGACTGCCGGCTGGTCGCCGGGCGCAGTCCGGAGTCGGCGGGCCTGCGGTACGCGGAGAGCCTCGGCTACGCCACCTCGGCCGCCGGCATCGAGGCCCTACTCGCTGCGCCCCGCCCGTTCGACGTCGTCTTCGACGCCACCAGCGCCGCGTCCCACCGGGACCACTGGCCGCTGCTGGAGCCGCTCGGAACACTGGTGATCGACCTGACGCCCAGCAGGATCGGGCGGATGGTGGCGCCCACGGTGACCGGGGTGTCGGCGGCGACCGGACGCAACGTCAACCTGATCAGCTGCGGCGGTCAGGCCTCCGTCCCGGTGGCGCACGCGCTCGCGGCCCGCTTCCCGGTGACGTACCTCGAGGTCGTCTCGACGGTGGCCAGCGACGTCGCGGGCCGGGCGACCAGGATGAACCTCGACGAGTACGTGGCGACCACCGGTCACGCCCTGACCGCGTTCTCCGGCGTGAGCGACGTCAAGGCGATCCTCAACATCAGCCCGGCGGTGCCGCCGGCGACCTTCCGTACGGCCGTCCACGCCCGCATGGCCGGCGCCGACCCGGTTCAGGTGCGCGCGGTGGCCGACCGGGCGGCCGAGGAGGTGCGCTGCTTCGCCCCCGGCTACGAGGTCACCGCCTGCACCGCGGTCGGCGACCGGGTGACGATCACCCTCCAGGTCATGGCGCACAGCGACGTCCTGCCGCCGTACGCGGGCAACCTCGACATCATCAACTCCGCCGCCGTCCTGGTCGCCGAGCAGTACGCGGCCCGGCCGGACCGCATGTCCCGGACAGGGGTGGCCTCATGACCCGGGTGGTGATCCACGACCCCACGTTGCGGGACGGCCAGCACGCGGTCCGGCACCAGCTCGGGCTGACCGCGCTGCGCCGCTACGCCGAAGCGGCGGACGCGGCGCGGATCCCGGTGGTGGAGGTCGGCCACGGAAACGGCCTGGGTGCCTCGTCGCTTCAGGTCGGGCAGGCCGCGGCGGGGGACGACGAGATGCTGTCGACCGTCCGGGACGCGCTGCGCAACAGCCGCATGGGTACCTTCATGCTGCCCGGCTGGGGTACCTCCGAGGACCTGCGGCGGGCCATCGCCCACGGGGTCGACGTCTTCCGCGTCGGCGTGCACGCCACGGAGACCTCGCTGGCCGAACGCCATCTGGGCTTTCTGCGGGACGCCGGGGCGGAGGCCCACTGCGTACTGATGATGAGTCATATGGCCACCCCGGGCGCACTGGCCGAGCAGGCCGCGCGCGCCGTCGGGTACGGCGCGCAGGCCGTGGGGATCATGGACTCCGCGGGCCACTTCCTGCCCTCGGACGTCACCGCGCGGATCGGCGCGATCGCCGAGGCGGTCGACACCACCCCGGTGATCTTCCACGGGCACAACAACCTCGGTATGGCCGTCGCCAATTCGGTGGCCGCGGCCGAAGCCGGCGCCCTGATCGTCGACGGCTGCGCCCGCGGCTTCGGCGCCGGGGCGGGCAACACCCAGCTCGAGGTTCTGGTCCCGGTGCTGGAGCGGAGCGGGTTCACCACCGGCATCGACCTGTACGCGCTGCTGGACGCCGCCGACCTCGCCGAGCGCGAACTCATGCCCGCACCCCCGGTGACCGCCTCGATGAGCATCGTCAGCGGCCTGGCGGGGGTGTTCTCCGGATTCAAGCACCGGGTCGTCGAACTCTCCGCGGCCGCCGGGGTGGACCCGCGCGACGTCTTCTTCGAACTCGGCCGGCGGCAGGCCGTCGCCGGACAGGAGGACCTGATCGTGGACGTGGTGGCGGAGCTGAGCGGCCGCGGGACCGACGGCTGACGGCGGCGACCCGGATTTTCGACGAAGGGGAGGACACCCGACATGGCAGTTCCGGACGCTGTGCCCGAGTCGAGGGGGACGGAGGGTGTGGAGGTCACCCGCATGTCCTTCGACGCTTTCACGGCCGTCGGCCCCCGGGGGCTGTACAAGGCCGACCGGCCCGTGGTGATCAAGCTGCCGAGCAGTGTGCAGGGGCTCGGCAGGGACGAGGTGGTGGCGCGCCTGGCCGAGATGACCGTCACCCTGTTCACCGAGCCGGGCGACAAGAACCACCCGGGGCGGTGGGAGACGCGGGACATCAGGCTCCGCGAGTTCTTCGCCGACGGGCGGCACCTGGGCAGCGCGGACACCTGGCACCGGGTGGTGTCCAACATCCGCAGCAGCCCGGCCGACGTGAACGCCGTCATCGGCTTCGACGCGGAGGAACTCTTCGGCTACGGAAACTCCCTCTACGCGGCCAACCTGTGGATCAGCCACCGCGGGGTGTTCACCAAGAACCACTTCGACGAGTTCGAGAACTTCAACATCGCACTGGAGGGCCGCAAGCGGTTCATCGTCGCCCCGCCCGGCGTGCGGGCCTACTACCCGAGGTCGGTACTGCGCGGGTTCGGCGACAAGTCCCGGGTCGTCGACCTCGACGACGTCGACCTGGAGCGCTACCCGAGGCTGGCCGCCAGGCTCGCCCAGCGCCGTGACTTCGTCCTCGAACCGGGCCACATGCTCTACCTGCCGCTCGGCTGGTGGCACCAGGCCGAGTCGCTGGACGACATCAACATCAACGTCAACTTCTGGCTCAAGTCCAAGAAGATCCTCCACCGGCCGCACGTGCTCGGCGTCGCGCTCTACACGTACGCCTACCGGAGGCTCAAGGGCGTCTACAGCTACCAGCCCACCGAGGTGAACTCCTGATGAGCGAGCGCAAGTCCATCACCCCCACCCACCGGTACCGCGACAACGACAGGCTCATCGGGATCGGCAACGCCTTCTGGAACATGTCCTACGAACACGGCGTCGCCGGCATCGTCGGCGACCTCGACGACGGCGTGTTCCACATGTCCGACGGGCACGAGTTCGTCAACTTCACCGTCTGCTCCTACCTCGACCTCGACACCCACCCCGGGGTCATCGACGGCGCGGTCGCCTCGCTGCGCCGCTTCGGCGTGCTGGACCACTGCATCCCGCGCACCCGCGTCCAGACGCCGGTACTGCTGGAGCTGGAGGACTCGCTCGGCGAGCTGTTCGGAGCCATGGTGATCAGCGCCGTCTCCACCGCGGCGGCCAGCACCGGGCTGCTGCCGCTGGTCGCCTCCGGCCACCTCGGCAACGGCACCCGGCCGCTGATGGTCTTCGACAAGAACGCCCATGTCTCGATGGCCAACGCCAAACCGAGCTGCGCCGACGAGACCGAGGTGGTGACCTGCCGCCACCACGACCTTGACTTCCTCAAGGACATGTGCCGCAGCTACGAGCGCGTGTGCTACGTGGTGGACGGCTCGGACAGCCTCGGCGGCTACGCGCCCGTGGACGAACTGGCCGAACTCCAGGAGAGGTACGACCTGCTGGTCTACTACGACGACTCCCACTCGCTGTCCGCGTACGGCGAACGCGGCATCGGCTACGTCCGCTCGCACTCCCCGGTGCTGGACGAGCGCACCATCACCGTGGCGACCCTCAGCAAGGGCTTCGGCGCCGGCGGCACGGCGATCCTGCTCGACGGGTACGCCCAGGACACCCGCCGGCTCATCGAACGGTTCGCCGGCCCGCTGGGCTACTCGCAGAAGATGAACGCCGCCGCGGTCGGCGCGGCGCTCGCCTCGGCCGAGATCCACCGCACCGACGAGCTCACCCGGCTGCAGGACCGCCTGCGTTCCCGCATAGCCCTGTTCGACTCGCTGGTCGCGACCGCCCAGTCCGGCGGCAGCTACCCGATCCGGGTGGTGCCGATGAGCGACGAGACGGTCGTCGACGCCGCCAGGCGGGTCTTCGCGGCCGGGTTCTACACCTCGCCGGTGTTCTTCCCGATCGTCGCCCGCGGCACCGCCGGGCTCCGGGTGATGCTGCGCGCCGGCCAGACCGAGGAGCAGATCACGCGGCTCTGCTCCGCACTGGTCGAGGCCGGGGCGCGTCCCGCGGCCCCGCAGCCCGAACCGGCGTCCCGGTGACCGGCGTGGCGCGGGCGATCCCGCGCAGCATCCTGTACACGCCCGCGCTCTCGCTGGAACGCGTGGTGAAGGCCTGGTCGTACGACGCGGACGTCCACCTCGTCGACCTCGAGGACTCCGTGCCGCCCGCGGACAAGCCGGCCGCCCGCGCGGTCTGCCGGGCCGCGCTGGAGAAGTCGGCGCGCCCGGCGAACGTCGCCGTACGCGTCAACGAACTCGGCAGCCTCGCGGCCGTGCACGACGTGCTGATGCTGACCGACAGCCCGGTGCGGCCCGGCATCGTCGTGATGACGATGGTGACCTCGGCCGCCGAGGTCGACCTGCTGCGCCGGATCCTGGCGTCGGCGGACGCGTACCCGGAGATCTATGTGACGGTGGAGACGGTCGAGGCGGTCACCGGCATCGATGCCGTCGCACGCGCCGCCGACGGACTGGTGCTCGGCTCGGCCGACCTCGCCGCCACCATGGGTGTCGAGATCACCTGGGAGGCCATGCTGGCCGCCCGGCAGGCGATGGCGATGGCCTGCGCCCGGTACGGCACCGCCTGCGTCGACACCGCCAACTTCCGGCTCGCCGAGCCGGACGCCCTCGCCGAGGAGACGGCCCGGGTGCGGGCACTCGGCTTCCACGGCAAGGCGACGGTGCACCCGGGCGAACTCGACGTGATCAACCGCATCCTGCGGCCCGGGCCCGGCGAACTGGGCCGGGCCCGCCGGGTCACGGAGGCCGTCACCGCGGCCGACGGAGGGATAGCCGTCCTGGACGGCAACATGGTCGGCCCGCCGTTCGCCCGGCTGGCCCGCACCACACTGGCGCGCGGGGAGGCCTGGACCGACCGGTTCGGCGGCGACGGCGGCACCGCATGACCGCACCGGTGATGGTCGGCGCCGCAGACATGTCCGGCGCCCGGCGGATGACCCGGGTGATCGACGTGCTCGGCGAGATGTTCGCCGACCTGGCCGCCGGCCGGACCAGGTCCCCCGCCCGCACCGTCGTCGACCACGGCGATCGGCGCGTCCTCCTGGTCAGCCCCGCCGTCTGGGAGCGGCGCGGCGTGGGCAGCGTCAAGGTCACCACGCTCACCCCGGACAACCCGGCACGCGGACTGCCGCTGATCCACGGCATCGTCGCGCTCACCGACCTGGAGACGGGGCGGATCACCGCCCTGCTGGACGGCGCCGAACTCACCGCCGTCCGCACCGGCGCGGTCACCGCACTGGCCACCCGCCGGTGCACCCCCGGCGACACCGACAGCATGGCGGTGATCGGCGCGGGGGTGCAGGCGCGCGCCCTGATCCGGGCGACGGCCGCGGTACGCCCGATCCGCACCGTCCGGATCCACTCGCGCACCCGCGCCGGGGCCGACAGGCTCGCCGACTGGATCCGCGACACCGCACCCCGCCCGATCCGCGCCGTGGTCTGCGGCAGCGCGAGGGACGCCGTCGCCGACGCGCCGCTCGTCTGCACCGCCACCTCGACGTCCGACGGCACACCCGTGGTGGAGGCGGACTGGGTGGCCCCCGGGGCGCATGTGAACGTGATCGGCGGCACCCACCCGGACGCCGTGGAACTCGACCCGGCCCTGCTGGCCGGCGCCATGACCGTCGTCGAGGACCGGGCCGCGGCGCTGGACGGCGCGGGAGAGGTCCGGGCCGCCCTGGCCGGCGGCCTGATCGGGACCGGGGACCTGCACGAACTGGGCCGGCTGGTGAGCGGCGAGGACGGCGCCGAGGACGGCGCCGAGGGCCGCACCTCGGTGCTGCGCACGGTCGGCATGGCCGTCGAGGACACCGCGGCCGCGCTGGCGCTGTTCGAGTTGCACCGCGGCGCCGGGCAGGGAGCGGGCGAACCGCCCGCCGTCCCGCCACCAGGGGAGGGAGCGATCGATGGACGTGTATGAGGACCTCGGAACGGCCCACGGGCACCCGTGGTTCGGCCGCCACCGGTTGCGCCCCGCCGCACCCGCGGAAACGATCCGGCAGCTGCTGCGGCACGAACTCCGGGACACCGGCTGGCCGTACCAGCCGCTCCTCCCCGCGGCGCCGATGGCCGTCCCGCGTGCTTCCTACGCCGAGGTGTTCCGGGCAGGTGCCGCCCTGGTCGAACTGCTGCGCCGCACCGCACTGGAGACCGGAGCCACCACCTCCGCCCGGCTGGCGGCCTACGGCATGCCCGCCACCGAGAACCGGCTGTGGGTGCGCGACCCGTTCGTCGAGGAGCGGTACGCCGACTGCGTGGTCCGCCCGGATCTGGTCATCGGCCCGGACGGGCCGCGGTTCCTGGAGTTCAACGTCAGCGGCGCGCTCGGCGGCGTGGTGGAGACGCATTGCCGCCTGGCGGTGTGGCGCAGACTCCACGCCGACGAGCACGGCCGCACCCCCTTCCGCTCGCCCGGCCCGTTCGCCGTGCGCGCCGAGATGTTCCGGTCGCTCGGCGCCGAGCTGGCGGTGGCACCGCGGGTGGCCGTCGTCGGCAGCGCCCGGGTGACCGGCGTGGAGCGGCGGTACTTCGAGATGGAGGCCGACTACTGCGACGCCCACGGCCTGACCGCGCGGTTCTTCGAGCCGGAGGAACTGCACGAGGCGTGGGACTGCGCTCCGCGTCTGCGCTATCCGGTCGGGCTGCGGAACTTCACCATCCCGGACTGGCTCGAGGCGGGCCTGGACACCGCTCCGGTCCAGGAGGCGCTGGACAACGGCTGCCTGCTGGTGGGCACCCAGACGTCGACCTTCCTCCACAGCAAGCTCACCATGGGCCTGCTGTCGGAGGGGCGGCCCTGGATGACCGGGGCCGAACGCGGCCTGGTCGACCGGTACCTGCCGTGGACGCGGATCCTCTCGGAGCGGAAGACGGACCGCGGGGGCCGGCCGGTGGACCTGCTCCCGTTCGTGCTGCGGAACCGGCACCTGCTGGTGCTCAAGGCCGGTCTGGGCGAGAGCGGCAGACAGGTGGTGATCGGCCGCGAGGTAGGCCAGGCAGGGTGGGAGTCCGCGGTCGGCGACGCCGTCGGCGGCGGCACCAGCGTGGTGCAGGACTTCGTGGAGCCGCAGACCTGCCGGGTCGCCCTGATCGCCGACGGCTCCGACGAGCCGCACGACGCCGAGGTCGCCCCGGTTCTGGGCCCCTTGCTGTTCGGCGGCCGCCCGGCCGGCATGTTCTGCCGGTTCTACGGCGACGGTTCCGCCGGCATCGTCAGCGTCCGGGCCGGGACCAGCAGCTCCGACAACGTGATGGTGGCGATCTGACGGCAGCCGCTCACCCGCCGACCCACCGACCGAACCACCGACCCACCGACCGAACCACCGACCCACCGACCGACCCACCGACCGAACCACCCACCCACCGCCCGCCTTCCGGCGCGCCGCCGGCGCCGGCCCCTCTCAGCGACACCACCGGAAGGGACCGCATGACCCTGCGTCATATCAAGGACAACGAGTACGCCGAGGAGCACGGCGGGGACTACGAGGACTTCGAGCCCGGCATGGTGATCCGGCACTGGCCGGGCCGCACCCTCTCCGAGGCCGACAACACCTGGCTGACCCTGCTCACGATGAACCAGCACCCGCTCCACTTCGACCGGCACTACGGCACCGGCGCCGAGTACGGCAAGGTCCTGGTGAACAGCGGTATCACGCTGTGCCTGGTCGGCGGGATGACCGTGCAGGCGCTGTCGGCGCGGGCGGTGGCCAACCTGGGCTGGGACAGGGTCCGCCTGAAGAGTCCCGTCTTCGTCGGCGACACCCTCTACGCGACGAGCCGGATCCTCGGCAAGCGGCTGTCCCGGTCCCGGCCGGGGCAGGGCATCATCACGGTGGAGACGACGGGCACGAAGGCGACGGGGGAGACCGTCATCGTCTTCGAACGGTCCTTCATGGTCCGCTGCCGGGAGGAGGCGAACCGCGCGGAGTGACGGCGCCCCGGCGGTTCGGCCGGCCCTCGCGACGGTCCTTCCGGCACCTCGCCCCGAATGACGGGGCAGTTGTCCACAGGGGGTCCGAATGGTCGGTCGGGTCTGACAGGATGGCCGGCATGACGAGCGAGAATCAACCCAAGGCCGGCCATCGCGGCACTCCGACCAGCACCGAGTTCCGCGAGTTCATGGCCTCCGGATGGGCTGCCGACGACCGTTCGCCCACGCCCCGTGCCGAGGTCGCCGACCACGCCGCCCGCAGACGGGCGGCGCTGTCCCTGCGGTTCCCCGGCGAGCGGCTCGTCATCCCCGGCGGCGGCCTGAAGGTGCGCAGCAACGACACCGACTACACCTTCCGTCCGCACACCGCCTTCGCCCACCTGTCCGGGCTCGGCGCACACGCCGAGCCCGACAGCGTCCTGGTGCTGCATCCCGGCCCCGAGGGCGGCCACCACGCCGTCCTCTACTTCCGGCCGCCGGCCCCGCGGGACACCGAGGAGTTCTACACCGACTCCCGGTACGGGGAGTTCTGGGTCGGTGCCCGGCCCTCCGTCGCCGACGTCGAGTCGCAACTCGGTCTGACCGCCCGCCACATCGACTCGCTCGCCGACGATCTGGCCAAGGACGACGCCGCCGCCCGGCTGCGCGTGGTCCGGTCGGCCGATCCGCAACTCGCCGCGCTGGTGGACACCACCCGCGCACAGGCGGGCACGTCCCGGTCCGCGGAGCAGCAGGAGGAGGCCGACGAGGAACTGGCCCGCCATCTGTCCGGGATGCGGATCGTCAAGGACGAGTGGGAGATCGGCGAGATGCGCAGGGCGATCGCCGCCACCCACGAGGGGTTCGAGGCGGTCATCGCCACCCTGCCGGAGGCCGTGCGCAAGGGGCGCGGCGAGCGGTGGGTGGAGGGGATGTTCGGCCTCCACGCCCGGCACCGGGGCAACGGGGTCGGATACGAGTCGATCTGCGCGTCCGGTGACCACGCCAACACCATCCACTGGACGAGGAACAGCGGCGAGGTCCGGGAGGGCGACCTGATCCTGATCGACGCCGGGATCGAGGTCGACTCCCTGTTCACCGCCGACATCACCCGCACCCTGCCGGTGAACGGCCGCTTCACCGACGTGCAGCGCAGGATCTACGACGCGGTCCACGAGGCGCAGCGGGCGGGCATGGCGGCGGTGCGGCCCGGCAACAGGTTCAGCGACGTCCACGCCGCCGCGAACGAGGTCATCGCACGCCGCCTGCACGAGTGGGGGCTGCTGCCCCACGGGGTCACCCTCGAGCAGACCCTCGATCCGGAGCACGGCGGCTGGCACCGCCGCTGGATGGTCCACGGGACCTCCCACCATCTGGGCATGGACGTGCACGACTGCCAACTGCTGCTGCGCGAGGAGTACATGGACGGCGAGCTGAAGCCGGGGATGGTCCTCACGGTCGAGCCGGGCCTGTACTTCAAGGCGGACGATCTGCTGGCACCGGAGGAGTTCCGCGGGATCGGAGTGCGCATCGAGGACGACGTGCTGGTGACCGAGGACGGCTGCGAGAACCTGTCCGCCGCGATGCCGAGCGGTTCGCATGAAGTGGAGGAGTGGATGGCGCGGGTGCCGGATGCGGCATCGGATGCGGCAGGAGACCGAAACCCGCGGTAGCGGCCCGGCGGGCGGTCCGTACCGGCCGTGCTCCTGCGGGCGGTCCGTACCGGCCCTGCTCCTGCGGGCGGTCCGTCAGGGCCACGGCCGGCGGTGGCCCCTTCGGGGACCGGCCGGCTGCCCGGCGGACGCCCCGCCCTCGCCGCGGGCGGCGGCCCGGCCCGTGCGGGCCACCGCCGGACGCCCGGAACCTCGACGTGAAGGTTCCCCGACGTCCACCACCGGCACCCGCCGCCGCCACCGGCACCCGCCGCCCGTGAGCAGCCGAGGGCCGCATCCTCCCGCTGTCGTCGGTGTCGTCGGCGGGCCGGAAACCGGCCCGCGCGGCGTTGCGCCGCCCGGGGCGGCCCGCAGGTCCGGGCGGTCGCCGAAGCACGCGGCGTCGGGCGCCGGGCGCGCCCCCGGGCCGGCCGGACGGCTCGGGTCAGCGCCCGGCGCGGACGGCCCGGCCGACGGACTCCACCAGCGGCAGCATCCGGTGTGGCACGCGTTCGCGCAGCGCCATCTCCGTCCGCGTCCGGACGACGCCCGGAAGACTGATCAGACGCTGGATCACATCCTCCAGATGACCGTTGTCCCGGGCGACCACCCTGGTCAGCAGGTCCCCGCCGCCAGTGATGGAGAACGCCTCGACGATCTCGGGCACCTCGGCCAGCGCGTCGCCCACCTCGTCGAGGCGCCCCTGTGTGACCTCGATATGGACGAATGCCAGCACCGGGTGACCGAGTGCGGCGGGGGACAGCACCGGGCCGGTACCCGTGATCACGCCGGCTCGCTCCAGCCGGTCGATCCTGGCCTGGAGGGTGCCGCGCGCGATGCCGAGAAGGCGGGCGTACTCCCGGACGCTGGTGCGCGGCTGATCGATCATCAGTCGCAGGATGCGGGTGTCGAGCTCGTCCACCGCCATGGCCGTCGGCCTCCCTGGAGCCCGCTGTTCTTCCCGTCGACTGTACCAATGGCCCAGTCGACGGGCTCGAAGCCTCGAAGCCTCGGAGCTTCGAAGGCTCGAAGGCTCGAAGGCTCTCCGGGCGGTTGCGGCGGTCCCTCAGGTCTCCTCCTCCAGCCGGATGGCGGCCCTCAGGTCCTCGTGCGCCTTGCCGCCCTGTTCCCGGTGGGCTTCGAGGATCGCGGCGGCGATGGCGTCCAGCTTCCGCTGGAGCGCCCGCTCGCCGCGGAGCTCCGAGTTCTTCAGCAGCGCCAGCAGCATCAGGGTGACGGCGGTCATGCACTCACCGGCGAAGATCTTCCACTTCAGGGAGACGTCCGCGAAGTGCACCCCGACGACGGTGAGCACCAGAAGCAGGCAGAAGCCGAAGAAGACCGGTGAACTGGTGAAGTTCGAGGCCTTCTCCGCAAGTCGTTCGAAGGCGCCAGGGGTGGGCCCGCCACGGTCGGCGGGATGCTCCGTCGTCATCGGCCACAGTCTCCTTCCAGGCCGCCAGGGACGCCGGCGACGCCCCTCGGCTCGGCCTCTGGTCCGTGGAACACCTGTGCCGGTGGTCCCGTGCGTGGCGGCCGGGCGTGGATCGCCGCCCGCGGCCCCGCGCCCGGCCCCGCGGCCGGGTGGCGCGGCCGGGACGGGACCGGTGCGCGTCCGGCGGCGGGTCGTTCTCCGGGTCTGCCCCGGTACCCGCAGAGCATGCCCGACGGCACACCCGGATGCGCGCGGCGCGAGACGGAGCCGGAGGGGGATCGGGCGGATCGCGACTGCGTCGAACTGCTCCAGGAGCTGAGGGCCGCCCCAGAAGGCACGGAAGGCACGGAAGCCTCGGAAGCCACGGATGGCGCGGGATGGCGGTGGAGCGGCGGGACACGGGACCGACGCGCCGCCGCCCGGTCGCCGGACCCGGTGGCCCGACCCGGGTTACCCCGGGCTGGACCGTTGGCCCGCCGGGCCCGGAGCCCGGTGCTTCGCGAATGAGCCAATGGCACACCGGATCGATGCCGGCTTGAGCCAGTGGGGCATGAGGTGCTCTCATGGACCCGTCGATGGCGCTGCGGACTCCGCGGCGCCATTTTCATGCCGGTGCGTCGACGCACGTCGACCGGCGCGCCGGTGCAGGCCGAAAGGAACGGGAAGCAGTGCTGAAGAGGGTGTTCGCGGCTCCGGACCCGGGGCTGCTGCGACTGCGCAGCGCCACGCGGGCCGTCCTCGGCGTCGGGGTGGCCGTGGCCGGATGCGCGCTCACGGGCCACCCGCTCACCTCGGTCATGACGGGCGGGCTCGCGGCGCTGCTGGCCCTCTTCACCGTCACCGACCCGAGGATCCGCGACCAGGCCGTCACCACCGCCCTGCTGCCAGTGGTGGGCCTTCCGGTGCTGGCCCTCGCGACCGGCCTGCACACCACCCCGGTGGCGCGCGACGCGGCCTTCGTGGCCGTCGCCGGAGCCGCGGTGTACGCGCGGCGCTGGGGCCCGCGCGGGCACGCCCTCGGGGTCTTCGCGTTCATGACCTTCTTCGTGACGCAGTTCCTGAGCGCGGTGCCCGCACAGCTCGCGGAGCTCTGCTCCTCCGTCGTCCTGGGCGTGCTGGCCGCCTCCGCCGTCCGCTTCGGCGCCTGGTGCTTCGAACGGCGCCTGTCGCCGCCCGCCGCGCCCGTACTGCCCGGGGGGACGGGGCTGGCCCGGACGACCACCCGGCAGGCAGTCCAGGTGACCGTCGCCGGGACGTTCGCCCTCGCCGCCGGCCAGCTGCTGTCCGACGAGCGCTGGTACTGGGCCGTGGGCGCCGCCTGGTGGATCTTCGTCAACACCAGCGCCCGCGGAGAGACCCTGGTCAGGGGCTTTCGCAGGGTTCTCGGCACCGTCCTCGGCATCACCGCCGGCCTGGTCGTCGCCGTACCCGTCCAGGGCGCGCCGCTCCCGACGACCGTCCTGGCCCTGGCGTGCGTCTTCGGGATCTTCTACAGCGCCCCGGTCTCGTACAGCTGGATGATGTTCGCGGTGACGCTGCTCGTCTCGCTGCTGTACGGGCTGCTCGGGGCGCTCGGGCCCGCGCTGCTCGCGCTGCGCCTCGCCGAGACGGCGGTCGGCGCCCTGGGCGCCGCGCTGGCGGTGGCGTTCGTGCTGCCCGTCACCACCCACTCGGTGACCGACGCCTGGATCAGGCTTGCGGTGCGCTGCGTCCACGAGTGCACCACGGTCGCGATGCGCAGGCTGGCGGGGGACGAGACCGCCGACCCGGCGCCGCGGGCCGCCGAGCTGGAGCAGTTGCTCGCCCGGGTCCGGATGTCCCTGGCACCCCTGGTCCACCCGCTCAGCCCGCTGCGCGCACGAAAGGCCCGGGCCCGGCAGGTCATCGCCCTGCTGGACGACTGCGCCCGGGAGGTACGAGGCCTGGCAGCCGTCGCGGCGGACCCGTACGCCTCCCACGACGCCCGGCTGGCCGCGGCCTGCTGGCGGGTGGAGGCCGCCGTGCACGCACTGGAGCCGGACTCCGGGCCCGGCCGCGGGCCCGCTCCGGCCGGTCCGGGTGCGCCCCCGGAGCACCCGGGCGCCGAGGCCGCGCTCTCGCACCTCGACGGTCTGGAACGGGCCCTCTCCGGACTCGCCACCCCGCTGCGCAGCTCCCCCCGCGCGCCGCTCACCACCGTCTGAAAGCGCCCGGGGCGCCTTTCCGTGCGCCGTCGCCCGGTGGTCCGGTGCGAGCGGTCTCCGCCCTGTGGCCCCCGGCTCCCGGCTCCCGGGCCCCGGCCACGCATCGTAGGAGGCGCTCACGGTCCGCGGGGCCCGGCCCGCACCCGCACCCGCGGCCCGCAGGCCGCGGGTCCCCGGTCGTGGCCCCGCGGCCCCGGCGGCCCGGCGCACCGAGTACGGCCGTGAGCCGGCCTGCCCGCGTCTGCACCCCGGCGCGCGTCCGGCCGCGCGCCGGTACACGGCGGGTGCCCGCGCGCCGGGAGGCGGCTCCCGACCGGGCACGTGCATCCGGCATTCCCAGGGTGGATCAGGATCGGTTCGGGGTAGATCGGGCGGCATCCACAACGCCTTCACACACCGGGGTACGCACCATGCGGAAGTTCCTTCGTAGAGCCGCCGTACGCGAGTTCCGCCCGCCGGATCCCCAGCCGGCCGGAGCGCAGCTCGTCCGAACGGAGCCCGTGGCTCCGCCGGGGCAGTGCCCGGTCAGCCGCTCCGGGCCCGGCGGAACGGCCCCGGTGCGGCCCTCGGCGCCGGCGGACCCGGCGCAACTGCGGCAGGAGGCCGAGGAGTTCCTGCGGCTGTACCACCGGGAGGAGAGCGGGGCGGGCGACCCGGCGGCCCGGATAGCCGCCGTGCGCGCCGAGATAGACACCACCGGAACGTACCGCCACACCGCGGACGAACTCACCCACGGGGCGCGCGTCGCCTGGCGCAACAGCAACCGCTGCATCGGACGCCTCTACTGGCGCTCCCTGCGGGTGAGGGACCGCCGCGACGTGCGCGACGCCGAGACCGTCGCCGCCGAGTCCGCCGCCCATCTCCGCGAGGCGACCAACGGCGGCCGGATCCGGCCCGTCATCACGGTCTTCGCGCCCGACGCCCCCGGCCGCCCCGGCCCGCGCATCTGGAACGAGCAGCTGGTGCGGTACGCGGGCTACACCGGCGACGGCGGCCGGTGCACCGGCGATCCGCGCAACGCCGGGATCACCGCCTACGCGACGGGCCTCGGCTGGCCGGGCGGCCCCGGTACGCCGTTCGACGTACTGCCGCTGGTGCTTCAGGGCAGCGACGACAAGCCCCGCTGGTTCGGACTGCCGGACGACGCCGTTCACGAGGTGTTCCTGCGCCACCCGGAGGACGACTGGTTCGCCGCCCTCGGGCTGCGCTGGCACGCGGTGCCCGCCATCTCCAACATGTGCCTGGAGATCGGCGGCATCTGCTATGCGGCGGCCCCCTTCAACGGCTGGTACATGGGCACCGAGATCGGAGCCCGCGATCTCGCCGACACCGACCGGTACGACCTGCTCCCGGTCGTCGCCGCGCGGCTGGGCCTCGACACCTCCACCGACCGCACCCTCTGGAAGGACCGGGCGCTGGTGGAACTCAACCGGGCCGTGCTGCACTCCTTCGACAGCGCCGGTGTGACCGTCACCGACCACCACACGGAGTCGCGCCGCTTCCTCGCCCACCTGGAGCAGGAAGCCGGGCGGGGGCGCCGGGTGGGGGCCGACTGGTCCTGGATCGTGCCGCCGATCTCCGGAGCCGCGACCCCCGTCTTCCACCGCACCTACGACACCGTGCAGGCGTGCCCCCGGTTCGTGCACCACCCGGACGCGCTCGCCCGGGCGCGCGGGGAGGAGGCGGTGCCGGGTGCGGCTCCCGTAACCGGCCCGATCCAGCCGATCCAGCCGATCTAGCCGGGAGCCGGGGACGGCTCCGGCGCGCTCCCCGGGCCGTACCGCCGTCCGCCGTCCGCCGGGCAGGAAACGCGAGACACGAGCGGCAGAGAGGCGCGGAGTGGAGCGGCGGCAGAGGGACTCCGGGGCCCCGGAAGCTGGGTGCCTGCGCCCATCGGGCCGTTCCCACCTCGGCCCGCGGCCGAAGGGCCCGTCGTGGCCGGATGGCCGTCGCGGCCGGATCCGATCCGGCCGCCCGGCCGCCGGATCGGATCCGGCCACGGGCCGTGCGGCGCGGAGACCGCCGCCGCACGCCCGGCGGCCACGAGGGGGCGCACCCGCGCCGTACACCGCCGGCAGCGGTGGAAGGAGCGGGCGAGGCTCCGTGCGGACCGGCTTCCCCGCCCGTCCCGGTCGCCTCTGCCGTGACCCCGAAACGGGGCAGCTACCCCCCTCAGCGGTCTCCTGGCGCCGGTTTCCCGCGCCCGTCGCACCCACCCCGCAGGTCCTCCGGCGCAGGTCCGCTGGCGCGGGCCCTCCGGCGCGGGGATCGCCGGCGCGGGGATCGCCCGCGCCGTGCTCCGCGTCCGCGAGGGGCCCGCACCGGGCCGCCTCCCCGGGTTCCGGCACCGGGCCCCAGCCCGCACGGGGCCGCATCCGTCAGCGCGACTGGGCGCCCTGCGGCTGGGGCGAGATGCCCAGCGTGGTCGTGTACTGCGACAGCACCAGCTTGCCGATCGTGGGGTAGGCGCCCAGCGGTTCGGCGACGGGGCAGCCCGCCTCCGCCGCGGCGGCCGCGAGCAGGCCCTCGGGCAGCTCCGGACCGACCAGACAGGGGGCCAGCGCGAGCTGGGAGGAGCCGGAGGCGCGCAGTTCCTCCGCCGTCGCCGCGATGGAGCCGTCCTGGTCCAGCGCGGCCGCCATGACCGGGACGGCGAGCCGGGCCGCCAGCAGCATCCCGGTGATCCCGGCGGCCTGGACCGCCTCCTCGCCGCCGACCGTGGCCAGGACGATGCCGTCCGCGGCGGTGGCGACCGTGAAGAGCCGGGCCCGGTCCGCGCGGGCCAGGCCCGCCTCGGACAGCCTCACATGGAGGGCCTCCGCGAGGAGGGGGTGCGGGCCGAGGACGTCGGTCAGCTCCGCCGTCGCCCGGCTGTCCAGGACGGCCTGGCGGATCCGGCGGATCAGGGCGCCGTTCGGGCCCGCGAGCAGCGGCACCACGACGGAGGCCGGGCCCTCGGGTTCGGCGACCTCGCGGCCGGCCGCCTTGGCCAGCTCGTAGCGCTCCTCGCGCAGCGCGGCGGAACCGGTCAGCACGCTCCCCAGCGTGGGGTACTCGGCGTCGCCGCCGTCGCCGTCGACATAGCCGATGGCGGCCTCGAGGCCGGGCAGCTCGGAACGGGCGATGCTGACGACCTCCTCCGCGAGCCCGCGTATCGCGGACGAGGGGGTGCCGGGCACGGCGAGGACGAGGGTCGGCGCGCCCTCGGGTGCCACCACGGGCTCCGGGCGGCGGTGCCGCCCGGGCTGGCGGGGTCGCGGCATTCGTACGGGCAGGCCGGATGCGGGCCCAGTGGGGGAGCTCATGGCGCCGCATGCTACTGGTTTCGTCGTCGTGCCTGCTCAGGGAGGGGGCGGTCGAGTGCCGTCTGTCCGTGTTTACCCGATGAGTTCGTTAACGGTCACCTGTACCGGTCTGGCTGGTAAGGGTGGTTGTGAGTACGAGCAGTCGCGGATCCCGCGGCAGCCTCAGCGTCCCGCCGGCGAGCGCGGCCGCGACGGTCAGCGAACCGGCGAGCGGGTCCCCCGCCGCCGACACCGGCCTGGCGTGCGGGAGTTCCCGGGCGAGGGCGTCGCGCAGCGGTACGAGGAGCGGATCGCCCATCGCGAACAGCCCTCCGGTGAGGGCGACGCGGCAGCCACCGGCCGAGGCGGGCGGGCAGACGGCGGCGGCCGTGTCGGCGATGTGCTCCGCCGCGTCGTGGAGGATGCGCGCGGCGACCGGGTCGTCGGCGCAGCGGGCGACCTCGGGGGCGAACGAGGCCAGCACGGCGGGCCGGTCGGTTCGCGGATAGAGCAGCCCGGGGAGGTCCGGGGCCGGCCCGAAGACGTCCTCCAGCCGCGCCAGCAGTGCCGGGGAGCCCCGCGCGCGCCCGTCGTGGGCCCGAAGTGCCGCTTCCAGCCCCGCCCGCCCGATCCAGGCGCCCGACCCGCAGTCCCCGAGGAGATGGCCCCAGCCGTCGGCACGGCGCCAGCTCGCCAGGTCCGTACCGGTCGCGATCATTCCCGTGCCGGCGGCGACGACCGCGCCGGGATGCTGGCCGAGCGCGCCCGCGTACGCGGTGACCGCGTCGGCGGCGAGAGCCACCTGCCGCACGCCCAGTTCGTGCGACAGCGCCCCGGGCAGCACGGCCCGCAACTCGTCCCCGAGGGTCGCCATCCCCGCGGCACCGACCGCGGCGGCGACCGGCGCCGCCACGCCGGCCCGCCGCAGCAGTTCCCGCGCCGTCGGCAGCAACTGCGCCAGCAGATGGGCGGCTTCGACCCCGGAGCCGCCCGTGCGGACCGGTTCCCCGGACGCCGCGCCCAGTGAGGACGACGGGTCGGCGGCCGGTGCGAGGGCCACGCGCAGACCGGAGCCCCCGGAGTCGACCCCCAGGACCCAGTCGCCCGCGCCGCCGCCGGTCAAGGGAGGCGCCAGTCCACCGGTTGCGCACCCTGGCGGACGAGCAGATCGTTCGCCCTGCTGAACGGCCGGGAGCCGAAGAAGCCCCGGTCGGCCGACATGGGGGAGGGGTGCGCCGACTCGATCGCCGGCAGGCCGCCGAGCAGCGGCCGCAGGTTGCGCGCGTCGCGCCCCCACAGGACGGACACGAGCGGTGTGCCGCGGGCGGTGAGGGCGCGGATGGCCTGTTCGGTGACCTCTTCCCACCCCTTGCCGCGGTGGGCGGCGGGTTTGCGGGGCGCGGTGGTCAGCGCCCTGTTGAGCAGCAGCACTCCCTGCCGGGTCCATGGCGTCAGATCGCCGTTCGAGGGCCGGGGCAGCCCGAGGTCCGTGTGCATCTCCCGGAAGATGTTCTCCAGGCTGCCCGGCAGCGGCCGCACGTCGGGGGCCACCGAGAAGCTCAGCCCCACGGCGTGCCCCGGCGTCGGATAGGGGTCCTGACCGACGATCAGGACGCGCACCTCCTCGAACGGCTGCTGGAAGGCGCGCAGCACATGCGCGCCCGCCGGCAGGTAGGTCCGCCCCGCGGCGACCTCCGCGCGGAGGAAGTCGCCCATCGCGGCGATGCGTCCGGCCACGGGTTCCAGGGCGTCGGCCCACCCCGAATCGACGATGTCCTTCAATGGTCGTGCTGCCACGCGCGTCACTCTACTGGCCGCGTGGGGTGCCTGCTCAACCGACCGCCGCGGCCCGGACGCAGAGCACGTCCGGCAGGTGGGAGGCCAGCCGCTGCCAGCTGTCGCCGTCGTCCGCGCTCGCGTAGAGCTCGCCGTTCCGGTTGCCGAAGTAGATCCCGGCGGGGTCGGCGCCGTCGGTGCACATGGCGTCCCGCAGCACGGTGCCGTAGTGGTCCCCCTCGGGCAGCCCTCGCGACAGCGGCTCCCATGTCGCCCCCGCGTCGGCCGTCCGGTACACCCGGCAGCGCCGCCCTGCGGGCACCCGGTCGGCGTCGGCGTTGATCGGGAAGACATAGGCGACGCCGGGGCGGTGCGGATGGGCGACGACGGCGAAGCCGAAATCGGATGGCAGCCCCGCACCGACGTCCGTCCACGTGGCGCCCCCGTCGTCGCTCCGGTACACCCCCCAGTGGTTCTGGAGGTAGAGCCGGTCGGGATCGCCGGCGTCCTGGGCGATCTTGTGTACGCACTGGCCGAACTCCGGGTTCGGGTCGGGCAGGAAGACGGCCGAGACCCCGTCGTTCGACGGGCTCCAGGCGGCTCCGCCGTCCAGGCTGCGGAAGACCCCGGCCGCGGAGACCGCCACGGTCACCCGGCGGGGGTCGCGGTGGTCGGTGACCACGGTGTGCACGGCCTCCCCGCCGCCGCCCGGCATCCACTTCGGGCGGGTGTGGTGATCCCACAGCGGCCGGACGAGTTCGAACGTCTCCCCGGCGTCCTCCGAGCGGAACAGCGCCGCGGGCTCCGTCCCCGCGTAGACCACGCCGGGGGCCGCGGGACCGGCCGGATGGAGCTGCCAGACCCGCTCCAGGGAGACCCCGGTGTCCTTGGGGAACCTCACCGCGGGCACGGCCGGTTCCACCCAGGTCGCTCCGAGGTCGTCGGAGTGGAACACCGAGGGGCCCCAGTGTGCGCTGTCCCCGCCGGCCAGCAGCCGCGGCACGGCGCCGCGGCGTGTGTCGATCCCGACGGAGTACACGGCCTGGGCGTTGAAGTGGGGGCCGTCCCACTCCCACCGGCCGTCTCTCCGGCGCCCCAGGAAGAGCCCCTTGCGCGTGCCTACCGCCAGCAGAACGTCGGTCATCGACGACACCTCCAGGACGCCGTTGTCGCGGACAGGGGCCAGTCTGCACCCACCCACTGACAGCGGCCCCCGGAGTGGGCGTGTCCGCAGGTGGGACCGGCCGTGCCCGGCTCCGGAGCGCTGCCTGCCGCTCCGGAGCGCAACGTGCCCGGTCCGGCCGCGCTCCGGGGTACCGGCTCAGACCGAGCGGTGGTACTGCTCGGGGGTCCGGACCGCCCCGCCGAGCTCCCGCGCGGCGCTGCGGGCCCACGAGGGGCTGCGCAGCAGTTCCCGGCCGAGGAGCACGGCGTCGGCCTCGCCGTTCGCGAGGACCTTCTCGGCCTGCGCCGGGTCGGTGATCAGGCCCACGGCGGCCACCGGCAGCTCCGTCTCGTTCCTGACCCGGGCGGCGAACGGCACCTGGTATCCCGGGCCCGCCGGGATGCGCACCCGCGGCGCGTTGCCGCCGGAGGAGACGTCGAGGAGGTCCACGCCGTGGTCCCGCAGCAGGGCCGCGAAGCGGACGGTGTCGTCGGCGGTCCAGCCGTTCTCCTCGAGCCAGTCGGTGGCGGAGATCCGGAAGAACAGCGGAAGCTCCTGCGGCCACACCGCCCGTACGGCGTCGACGACCTCGAGCGCGAACCGGGTGCGGTTCCCGAACGAGCCGCCGTAGGCGTCGGTGCGGCGGTTGCTGTGCGGGGAGAGGAACTCGCCGATCAGGTAGCCGTGTGCGCCGTGCACCTCCACGACCTCGAAGCCCGCTTCCAGCGCCCGCCGTGCGGCCTCGGCGAACCGGCCGGGCAACTCGGCGATCTGATCGGCGGTCAGCTCGTCGGGCACCGGGTGCCCCTCGTCGAACGGGACCGGGCTGGGTGCGACCGGCTGCCAGCCGAGGGCGTCGGTGCCCACCGGAGCGCCGCCCGTCCAGGGCCGGTCCGTGCTGGCCTTGCGGCCCGCGTGGGCAATCTGGATGCCCGGGACGGTGCCCTGGTCCTTGAGGAAGCGGGTGATCCTGCGGAAGGCGGCGGCCTGGGTGTCGTTCCAGATGCCGAGGTCGTGCGGGCTGATCCGGCCCTCGGGGACGACCGAGGTCGCCTCGACCAGGATCAGCCCGGTGCCGCCGGCGGCGCGCGCGGCGTAGTGGGCGAAGTGCCAGTCGGTGGGGACGCCCGCGTCCGGCCCGGTGGCCTCGGCGCTGTACTGGCACATCGGGGCCATCCACACGCGGTTCGGGATCCTCACGGACCTCAGTGTGTACGGCTCGAACAGTGCGCTCACGGGGGCTCCATTCACGGCGGGTCGGAGAAGACCCTCGTACGATAACCCTCGTAGTACGGCGACTGTCAAACTATGATGCCGGCCGGGTGGTGGACCGTCTCCGGTGCGCGGTGCGCGGTGCGCGGTGCGCGGTGCGCGGTGCGTGGTGCCGGTGCCGGTGCCGGTGCCCGGGCCGGCCGGGTCAGCCGGCGGGTCCCGCGCAGCCGTCGAGCCCTCCGGGGCCCAGGTCGGCGCCGTCGAGCTTGGCGGTCAGTGCGGACAGGCGCTCCTGGAGGTCGCCGATCCCCTCCAGGGAGAGCCCGGTGGCCGCGGCGATCCTGCGCGGTACGAGGCGCGCCCGCTCCCGCAGGGCGGCGCCCTCGGCCGTCGGGCGCACGGTGACCGAGCGCTCGTCCTCGGTGCTGCGCCGGCGCTCCACGAGGCCGACCGCCTCCAGTCGCTTGAGCAGTGGCGACAGGGTGCCGGAGTCCAGCCGGAGGCGGGTGCCGATCGTCTTCACCGGCAGCTCGCCGTGCTCCCAGAGCACCAGCATCGCCAGGTACTGGGGGTAGGTGAGGCCGAGGTCCTTCAGGGCCGTCCGGTACAGGCCGTTGAAGGCCCGCGAGGCCGCGTGCAGCGAGAAGCAGATCTGGCGGTCGAGGCGGAGGGCCTCGTCCGCCGCGGCGTCCGGTGTCGTCTCCATGGGGTCAGGGTACCGCCCTCCAGGCAATTGAGTTGTGCGCAATTGAATTGTGTGCTCTAGTTGACTCGTACGGCCCGCCGCGCGGGCCCGGCCCACGACCAAGGGATGGTTCTCCATGAACGCGCTGTACACCGCCGCCGCCACCGCGAACGGCCGCGACGGGCGCGCCGTCAGCTCCGACGGCCGACTCGACCTGCCGCTCGCCGCCCCCACCGCCCTGGGCGGCAGCGGCGAGGGCACCAACCCGGAGCAGCTCTTCGCGGCCGGGTACGCGGCCTGCTTCGCGAGCGCGCTCGGCCTCGTCGGCCGCCAGGCGAAGGTCGACACCGGGGAGATCTCGGTGACCGCCGAGGTGGGCATCGGCAAGGACGAGGACGGCGGGTTCGGGCTCGCCGTGGTCCTGCGGGTCGAGCTGCCCGCGTCGCTCGAGGGCGGCACCGGCGAGCGGCTGGTGGAGCAGGCGCACCAGGTCTGCCCGTACTCCCGTGCCACCCGCGGCAACATCCCCGTCGAGCTGGTCGTCGAGTAGCCCGGCCCGGCGGTGCCCGGCGTTCCCGGCGGTGGCCTCCGGTCCCGGTCCCGCCCGGTGCGCTGCGGCCGGGCGACGCCGGCCCGTCGCCGGCGGGCCCTCGCGCGGGGCCGCCCAGGACCCGTGCGGGCCCGTCGGCCACGGCGGCCTCCCTGCGGCTGCGGCGGTCTTGCACCAGGACCACGCCGGTATCGTGGCCGGAGAGCGGCCTCCCTGCGGCTGCGGCGGTCTTCGTACCATGGAGGCCCCAGCCGAAGTGGAGCCTTCGTGACCACCGCCGCAAGCCCCCGCGAACTCGCCCACCCCGCACGTGACGAGATCCGGCTCGAGGACGTGCTGCACGCGCTCTCCGACCCGGTGCGGCTGCGGGTGGTGACCGAACTGGCGGCCGCCGGGACCGAGCTGTCCTGCTCGTACTTCGATCTGCCCGTGACCAAGTCCACCTCGACGCACCACTTCCGGGTGCTGCGGGAGAGCGGGGTGATCCGGCAGGCCTACCGCGGTACGGCGAAGATGAACGGGGTGCGACGCGGCGATCTGGACGCGCTGTTCCCCGGCCTCCTCGACAGCGTCCTGACCGCCGCCGCCGGCGAGGCGGCCCGCCGCGGCACCGGCTGACCCCGCCTCCCCGCGCCCGCCCGGTCACGGGGCGCCGCGCCGGCGGACGCTACGCCGCGGGCAGTTGCGGAGCCATGTCGACGCCGGCCGCGCGCAGCAGCCCCTCCCAGTCGGCGATCTTCACCGATCGGCGCCCCAGCGACCGGCCCAGCGCGCACTCGGCCGCCTCGATCGACAGCCAGCCCGGCCACTCCACGGGGCGCTGTCCCCAGTCCCTGAGCACATCGAGCGGTTCGTCCGGCAGCGGTCGCGCCGACAGGGCGGGCGCGTCCTCGAGGACCGAGGCCGCCGTCTCCTTGGCGCAGGGCCTGTTGGTGCCGATCACCCCGGTGGGGCCGCGCTTGATCCAGCCCGCGACGTACTCGCCGGCGGACGGCCTGCCGTCCCGCAGCACCCGGCCGGCCCGGTGCGGCACCGTGCCCCGCGCGGCGTCGAACGGCAGCCCCTCCAGGGGCACACCGCGGTAGCCGACCGCCCGCAGCACCAGCTGGGCCTCGATCTCCTCGTACGTGCCCGTGCCGCGCAGCCCGCCGGAGCCGTCCGGTACCGTCCGCTCGAAGCGCACCGCGGCGACCCGCCCGTCCTCACCGAGCAGCTCCGCCGGGCGCAGGAAGAAGCGCAGCCGGATGCTCCGCGCCCGCACCCCCGTGGCGTCCTCTCCGGCCGCCGCCCAGCCGCGCACCACGTCGAGGTTGCGACGGTTGACCGCCGGCAGCCCCGACGCGTCGGCGTACCCCGGGTCCAGGGCGAGGTCGGCCGGTTCGACGTGGACGGATGCGTCCGGCAGCGAGCCCAGCTCGCGCAGCTCCTTGGTGGTGAACTTCGCCTGGGACGGGCCGCGTCTGCCCACCATGTGCACCTCGCGCACCCGGCTGCCGGCCAGGGCGCCCAGCGCGTCGTGCGGTACGTCGGTCGGCCGCAGCTCGGCGGCGCCCCGCGCCAGGATCCGGGTGACGTCGACGGCTACGTTGCCCACCCCGACGACCACCGCCGACCTGGCGCCGAGGGCGAACGCGCCGCCCGCGGCGTCCGGGTGGGCGCTGTACCAGGAAACGAAGTCGGTCGCCGAGCAGCTCCCCCGCAGGTCCTCCCCGGGAATCCCCATCCTGCGGTCCTTCGCGGCCCCGACGCAGTAGACGACCGCGTGGTAGAGCCGCAGCAGGCGCTCCGGCGCGAGGCCGGTCGCGCCCACCTCGACATTGCCGGCGAAGCCGATCCGGTCGTCCTCCAGGACCGCCCGAAGGGTGTTCTGCAGGGACTTGATCTTCTCGTGGTCGGGCGCGACCCCGTACCGCACCAGCCCGTAGGGGCACGGGAGCCGGTCCAGGACGTCCACGCGGACATCCGGTACGAGGGACTGCTGGACGAGGGCCTGAGCGGTGTACACCCCGCTCGGCCCGGATCCGACGACGGCGACTCGAAGCACGGCTGCGCTCCTTCCGCAGGGTGCTTTCCAGCATGGCACCGGGGCGGCCGCCCGGTAAGCCTCACATGGCGCGCATACGGCTGATCTCGGCCGTCTGCTGGGCGATCACGTCATTGGCCATCTCGCCCGCCTGGACGTTGTTCCCCTCGGACAGCACGGCGGCCCCCATCGTCAGCGCGCCCTGGTGATGAGTGATCATCAGCTTGAGGAACAGCTCGTCGAAGGCCGCGCCCTCGGCGGCGCGCAGCCGCGCCAGCTGCTCGCCCGTCGCCATGCCGGGCATCGCGCCGTGGTCATGGGCCGCGTGACCGCCCGTCGTTTCCTCCTTGCCGTGCCTCTTCAGCCAGCCGAGCATCGCCCCGATCTCCGGCTGCTGCGCGGCCCTGATGCGCTCGGCGAGGCGTTTCACCGCGGTGCCCGCGGCCCGGTCGGGGACGAGTGCCGTCATCTCCAACGCCTGCCGATGATGGACGATCATCATCTGGACGTACATGACGTCCGCCGCGTTCGGGCTGTCGTCCGGCAGTTCCCGCGCGGCCTGCTCGGGCGAGAGCGTTCTGGCCGGTTCGCCCGGCTTCCCCGGGGCCACGACCGCGGCGCCGCCGTCCCCCTCGGCCTTCGGGTCGCCGGTACGGGATCCCGACTCGCAGGCTCCCAGGGCGAGTAGGGCCACCACGGCGGCCGCGACGACTTTCACCGCACCTCTGCTGCCATCTATTGATGTGGGCATGTCTAGACGATACTGCCGGGGGCAGTGCACTGCTCAACCGATGAAGCACGGGAGGAAAAGGTGACCCCGTTGCACACCACCAGCGTGCGGCGCAGACGCCTGGGCGCGGCGGCAGCCGCGGCAGGACTGCTGGCCACGCTGCTCGCGGCCGGACCCGCGGCAGCCACACCCGACCCCGGAGACGCCCCGGCCGAGAGGACGCCCTCGTCCGAACAGGCGGCGGCCGCCGAGGCCTTGACGAGGAGCGGCGACATTCCCTCTGTGGACGAGGTCGTCCACAGCGGCAACATCCGCCATCTCGCCAACGTCCCCAAGGACGCACTCCCGGGCACCAACTCCGACCTGGCCTTCCAGGGCAGGTACGCGTTCGCCGGCAACTACGACGGCTTCCGCATCTTCGACATCCGCAACCCGCGCGACCCGAAGACCGTCGCCCAGGTGCTCTGTCCTGGCGCCCAGAACGACATCTCGGTCTCCGGGAACCTGCTCTTCCTCTCCACCGACTCCTCCCGCAGCGACGACTCCTGCGCCAGCACCAGCCAGTCGGCCACGGAGAAGTCCTCGTGGGAGGGCATCAAGGTCTTCGACATCAGCGACAAGCGCAACCCGAGGTACGTCGCGGCCGTCGAGACCGCGTGCGGCTCGCACACCCACACCCTGGTGCCCGAGCGGCGCGACGTGTACGTCTACGTGTCGTCGTACTCGCCGAACGCGCTGTTCCCCGACTGCCGGCCGCCGCACGACGGAATCTCCGTCATCAAGGTGCCGCGCAACGCCCCGGAGAAGTCACGGGTCGTCGGCTTCCCGGTGCTGTTCCCGGGCGAGGGCCCGGACGGCGGCGGCAACCCCGGCGGACCCGTGAACCCGGGCGTCTCCAAGACGACCGGCTGCCACGACATCACCGTGCTGCCCTCCAGGGACCTGGCGGCCGGGGCGTGCATGGGCGACGGCATCCTGTTCGACATCCGCGACCCCGAGCGGCCGAAGGTCCTCGACCAGGTCCAGGACAACGTCAACTTCGCGTTCTGGCACTCCGCGACGTTCAACCAGGACGCCCGCAAGGTCGTCTTCACCGACGAGCTCGGCGGCGGCGGGGGCGCCACCTGCAATCCGGAGACGGGCCCGAACCGCGGGGCCGACGGCATCTACGACATCGTCGGCAAGGGCGACGGGCGCAAGCTGGTCTTCCGCGGCTACTACAAGATCGACCGGCACCAGGCCCCCACCGAGAACTGCGTGGCCCACAACGGCTCGCTGATCCCGGTGAAGGGCCGCGACATCATGGTCCAGGCCTGGTATCAGGGCGGCGTGTCGGTGTGGGAGTTCACCGACTCCACCAGGCCCAGGGAGATCGCCTACTTCGAACGCGGCCCGCTCTCCACCGACACGGCGGCCACGGGCGGCTCCTGGTCCGCGTACTACTACAACGGCCACATCTACTCGAACGACATCACCAAGGGCCTCGACGTGCTGAAGCTCGACGACCGGCGCACCGACCCGGCCAAGCGCGTGCGGATGCGCGAACTCAACGTGCAGACCCAGCCGGACTACCTCGACCGCTCCGGCGGCTGACCGCACTCCCGCGGTGCCGCCCCGGCGGGCGGCACGGCCTCCCCGGCGGGCGCCCGCGCCCGCCGCCCCGGTGACACCCCCTCACGGGCCGCCCCGCCGGCGGACCGGCCCGCACCTCCGTGCGAGGTCCCTCCGGGCGCTTCCCCGCCCGGAGGGAAGCCGAGCCGCCAGTCCAGCCCGTACCGCTGGAACAGCTCCGCACGCAGCCGGGTGCGCGGCATCGGCGCGCCCGGCAGCGCCACCGCGAAGACCGCGCCCATCAGCAGCGCGCGCAGCAGCGGGTAGTCGGCGTCCACGTCCGGGGACCCGTACCGCTCGACGGTGTCGCGCAGCAGAGCGGCCAGGTGCTGCTGCTCGGGGCACCGGACGAACCCCTCGGCCTGCAGGATGCCCGCCATGTGCGCGCGCATCAGCACCGGACGGTCCACCGCGAGACCCAGGATCGCGTCGACCGCGCGGGCCAGCCGCTCCCGCCCGTCGGCGGTGCGCGGCTCACGCTCCAGCGCCTCCTCCAGCGTGCGGTGCATCAGCCGGTGCACGGCCGACTGGAACAACTGGCGCTTGCCGGGGAAGTAGTACGAGACCAGTCCCCGGGCCGAGCCGGCCCGGTCGGCGATGTCGCCGAGCGTCGTCGCCTCGTAGCCGCGCTCCCCGACCAGTTCGACCGTCGCCTGGAGGAGACGTTCGCGGGAACGCCGACGGAGCTCTTCATTGACCGATGCGCTCCGCGGGGACATGCTTGACTCCTGCGTTGACTGGCTCGGAGCCAGTATACTCAGCGCGGGTACGCTGCGGGGCGCCGGTGCGCCTGGTCAGCGGGGTGGACCGGACGGACCGGGCGACGCGGGGGATCGCCCGGCCCGTCCCGTTCCGCCCGGGGCGCGCCCCGGATCACATGTGCCCGGGGCGCGGCTTCCGCGCCGGCTGGCCGGCTCTTCGGTCCCAGCTCCCCTGCCCGGCTCAGCGGCCCCAGTTCCCCTGCCCGGCTCCGCGGTCCCAGCTCCCCTGTCCGGGCCGACCGCCGGCACGCCGCCCCGGCCGTCCGGCTTCAGGCCGCCACGAGTCCGAGCACCGGACGAAGCCCCGCGGGCCGCTCCTCGACCGGCAGATGGTCCACGAAGTGCACCGCGCAGCCCAGCCGGGCCGCCCCGCCGTCCGCGCGCCGGTCGTCGCCGACCATGAGCACGTCCCGGGGCTCCTGCCCCAGCGCCTCGCAGCCCGCCCGGAACAGCCGCGCGTCCGGTTTCTGCACCCCGTGGCGGTAGGACAGCACGTACGCGTCCACATACCCGTCCAGCCCGTGCGCCCGGAACACCGGCCGCGGGTCCCAGCCGATGTTGCTGACCACCGCCACGCCGGTGCCGAGCCGCCGCAGCTCGCCGAGCACCTCCGCGGCGTCCGGGTACGGCCGCCATGCGGAGGGGGCCTTGTGCCGCTCGTAGAGGGCGTCGTAGAGCCGGGGGTCCGGCAGCGCCACACGGCGGGCGAGGCCCACATAGGCGTCCCGGTGCCGCCGGCCGTCCTGATCGCGCGTCCACCACAGATCGGCCAGCGCCTCCGGGATCAGCTCGGGTACGGAGCCGCCGGGCAGCGCCCCGGCCGCGTCCAGCTCGCGGGCGTAGCGCTCGAACGCGTCCTCGCCGACGGAGACGCCCGTCTCGTCGAGGGCGGCTCGCAGCCAGTCCGTGACGGACTCGATCCGGAAGAGCGTTCCCGAGAAGTCGAAGAGCACGCCTTTGATCGCCATGCGGCGATCCTCCCGGGGCCGGGGGCCTGGTTCAAGGGCGCACGTTCCCCTCGGGGTGCCAGGGCCCCCGGTGCGCTGCCAGCCGCTCGTACGAGCCGGCCGCCACAGCCACCAGGCAGGCCCCGAGCAGCCAGCCGGCGAGGACGTCCGAGAACCAGTGCAGACCCAGGTAGAGCCTGGTGAAGCCCACGCCCAGCACCGAGACCACCGCCAGCAGGGCCGCCGTCCGACGCGGTCCCGTCCCGGTCCCGACGCGTGCCAGCAGCCACAGGAGCAGCCCGCAGGTCACGGCAGCCGTCATCGCGTGGCCGGACGGGAAGGCGGCGTAGTGGGCGGAGTCCACGGGGTCCGCCCAGACCGGGCGCGGCCGCCCCACCAGGGCCTTGAGGGCCTGCTGTACGGCCGAGCCCAGCAGGCTCGCCGCCGCGACCCACAGGGCCGCCAGGCTCTCGCCCCGCCGCAGCAGGACGACGACCGCCGAGACCACCAGGGCGCGCATCGTCCAGGGGTCCCACACCCAGTCGCTGAGGACCCGGTTCACCTGGGTGAACCCCGGATCGGCCCGCGCGGACCCGTGCAGCGCGGTCGCGATCGAACGGTCGACCGACAGCAGCGGGGCCCAGCCGACGGACACGGCCACCAGCAGGAGCACGGCGCACAGGGCGGTCAGCGAGGCGGCGCGCGCCCAGGGGACCGGAATCCGCGACTCCGGCGAGAGGCGGTGCGGGATGCGCGTGGGGGTGGGGGGACGCATGGGCAGGATCCTGCCCCCGATCCCCCTCGGCGGTTACGCCAAAGCGCTCAGACCCGGCACGAATGCCACCAGCAGCGGTACGACGGGCACCAGGGCCGCGGCCGCGGTCAGCCGCAGCCGCCTGCCCGCCGTGAGCCGGGGCACCGGGGCGAGCAGCCGGTTGACCCGGTGGTGGAGCTGGGCGTCGGGGGCGGGGCGGGGCCCGAAGGCTCCGCGGTGTTCGTTGAGTTCGACCAGCGCCAGGGCGATCGTGAGCCGGCCGAACCGGCGCGAGGCGACGTCGTCGGCGGCGAGTTCGACCAGCCGGTGCATCTCGTCGCGGAACGCGGCGAAGACCGGGACCTGGGGGAAACCGTTGGCGAGCGCCGCCGAGCAGTGCAGCAGCCAGTCGTGGCGGGCTTTGGCGTGGCCCTGCTCATGGGCGAGCACCGCGTCGAGCTGACGGCCCTTCAGGCGCCGGAGGGCGGCCGTGGTGACGACCAGCTGGGGTGCGGCCCCGGGCAGCCACCACGCGTCGGGCCGCTCGCCCTCCAGCACCACCACCGGATCGTGACCCGGGTCCTCCCCGGGCAACAGGGGCGCGCGTACGAGGAGTTCCGCCCTGCGCCGCTTGCGCCGCGCGTGCGCCCGGTGGATCTCCCGGGTGAGCATCGCGCCGCTCCACAGCCCCGCGCAGGCCAGCACGACGGCCAGCACGGCGGACCACGGACCGCCCGCACCCAGCGCGTACGCCTCGACGACGGCACTCGGCGCGGGCGCGAAGACCGGGCCCCGCACCGCCTGCCAGGCGGCCGCCGCGCTGATGGTCATGGAGAGCCCGAAGCTCAGCAGCACCGCCGCGACCACGCACTGCCACACCCACAGGGCCACCACCGGCTCGCGCTCCGGCCACTCGGCCCTCGACATCAGCCGCGGTGCGACGACGGCGGCCAGTGCGCCGAGCGACAGCAGCGCGAGGGAGACCAACATGGGCACCAGGGTATGAGCGCCGCGCTACCCACGGGTACGCCTTCACCCGGCAAGTGACGTACGCCACGGCGCGCCGCGGACCGGCGGGGTGGCACCGGCGGTGCGCACGGCCCGGTGGCCCGGATCAGACCCGGTGGCCCGGATCAGGCCCGGCCCCGGATCAGGGCCGGTGGCTTGGGTCAGGCCCGGCCCCGGATCAGGCCCGGTGGCCCGGATCACGGCCGGCCCCGGATCAGGGCCGGTGGCTTGGGTCAGGGCCGGTGGCGCAGCGGGTGGTCCTCGGGCACCTCCACCACCGCGATCCGCACCCCGTCCGGGTCGGTCAGCCACATCTCGACGAGCCCCCAGGGCTCGCGCCGCGGCGGTCTGTCGACGACGGCTCCGTGCGCCAGCACATGGCCGTAGGCCGCCTTGGCGTCCGACACCTGGAGCCACAGCGAGAGGCCGGGGGCCGGCGGGGTGCCGGACCGTCCGGAGATCTCCAGGAAGCCGCCGCCGAGGAAGTAGACCGTGCCGCGGTCGGGCCCGGTACCGAACTCGCGGTAGATCTGGAGGCCCAGGACGTCCTCGTAGAACCGCCTGGACCGTTCGGGATCGGTCGGCCGCAGCAGGACGCGGCTGCTCAGCACGTGCATCATGGCCACCACGGTAGACCGCCGGAGCGTCGCGCTAGGGTCGGCCGCGGACGGCCCGCCCGCGGCCGACCCCGCCCGACCGCCGCCGCGTGCGTCCGCCGCGCCACTGCCGGACCGTGCGGAGAGCCCGCCGGCGGACGGCGAAGAGCAGAACGGAGACCCGCCCCATGGAGACCGCCCCGCCCCGGGACCCGGTGCAGCTGTCCTACCGCGACGCGACCCCTTCCGACGTGCCCGCCCTGGTCGACCTGATCGAGTCGGCCTACCGCGGGGACTCCAGCCGGGCCGGCTGGACCACCGAGGCGGACTTCCTGGACGGGCAGCGCACCGACGCGGAGGGCGTGCGCCAGGTGATCGCGACTTCCGGGAGCAGGCTCCTCGCGGTGCGGCGCGGGGACGAGCTCGTGGCCTGCTGCCAGCTCGAACACCGCGGAGAAGCGGCGTACTTCGGGATGTTCGCCGTGCGCCCGGGACTCCAGGGCGGGGGGCTCGGGCGGCGGGTGCTCGCCGAGGCCGAGCGCGTCGTGCGGGAGGACTGGGGCGTCACGGAGATGCACATGACGGTGATCTCGGTGCGCGAGGAGCTGATCGCGTGGTACGGGCGGCGCGGGTACCGCCGTACGGGACGGATGACACCGTTCCCGTACGGCGACGAGCGCTTCGGGCTTCCGCGCCGGGACGATCTGCGGTTCGAACTGCTGGTGAAGGACCTGGAGGCCCCGGTGCCGGGCCGCTGACCTCCAGGCCGGGATCCTGGCCTGCCCGCCTGCCCGCCTGCCCGCCTGCCCGCCTGCCCGCCGAGCCGGTGGCCGGGCCCGGGCCCGGGCCCGCGGGCCCGCGGGCGGGTCCCGGGGCGCCCGCCGTCAGGCCGTGAAGCGGCCGGTGCGCCGGATCTCGGGGAAGTCGGTGGTGGCGCCGTCGAGTTCGAGGGCGCGCACCAGCCGCAGATGGTCCTGTGTGTTGACGACCCACCCGATGACTCTGAGGCCCTCGCCGTGGGCGTGCTCCACGGTCTCCAGGGTCAGCCGGCGGATGTTGAGCGCCAGCGCGGGAGCGCCGACGGCCTGGGCGCGCTCGACGATGTCACTGCCCCAGCGGCTGGCGACGAGAGCCGTGCGCACTCCTGGCACCAGTGCGTTGATCTCCCTCACGGCGTCGTCCTGGAACGACGTGACCTCGATCCGGTCCACCAGCTCGCGCTTGACCACGACGTCCGCGAGCACCCGCGCCGCGGCCGCGTCCTTGATCTCGACCTGGAGCGGCAGGCACACCGCGTCCAGCACCTCCTCGAAGACCGGGATGCGCTCGCCCTGGCCGGCGTCCAGCTCCCGCAGCTCCTCGAGGGTCTTCTCGGCGATCGGCCCGGTGCCGTCGGTCGTGCGGTCCACATCGGCGTCGTGCATGACGACCAGCGCGCCGTCCTTGCTGAGATGGAGATCCAGTTCGATCGCGTCCATCCCCGCCCGCTCCGCCCGGACGAAGGAACGCAGGGTGTTCTCCGGTTCGACACCCATGACCCCGCGATGACCGATGGTGAGGAAACTCAAGATCTTCTCGCTTCCGTCGATGTGTCGGGCTCGGGCCGTTCTCGTTCGCGGCTCCCGCGCGGCGCCGGCAGCCGCCCCGCGCGGCCCGTGTGGTGGCTGCCGGCGCCGCGCGGCACGGCCGCAGCCTAGTGGTCTCCGACACGGCCGTAACCGGTCGTGCATAAGGTCCGGGGCTTGGGGGAAGGCGGTCTTCCGGCCCCGCGGCCCGTCGCCGGCTCACTCGGGCGTGGGCGAGTCCTCCGGGTCTTGACGGTGCCGGCGGTGCCTGCCGGGGCGGCCGCGGTCCCGGGGCGCTCCTCCCCGGATCGCCGCAGCCATCGTTCCGTATGGCCTAGGTCACAGAAAAATTTGCGGTGACCATGAGGTGGGGCAGGATAATTTCCCAAGGTTCCCCTTGTGCGGGAGAACCGGGCATAGATACGGTGTCTTGACGCGAGGTTCTCCCGTGGAGGAAGTGACATGACGGAAACTCTTGTGCAGAACGCTGCGGCGGACGCGGCGACGGCCACGGCGGTGGTCGAGCATCCTGCGTGGCGGAAGCTCAGGGACGCCGTCGAGGAGATCAGGCCCTGGCAGTCCAAGGACGGCTCCATCGACTTCGACGCTGAGGGCGCCCCGGTGCCCGCCGCCGCCGAGTACGCCGTCGAGCGTGTGACCGCCGCCGTGGAGGAACTCTCCCCGCTGCTTCCGCACGACGCCGCGTACCACCGTGCGCTCGTCGCCGATCTCCGCAAGTGGGCCGACGGCGGCTTCGCCGTGCCGGACTTCCTCGACTCGCTGCTGGCCTTCCAGCCCGCCGCCGACCGGGTGGACGGCCTGCAGCACCTGGTGGTCTTCCCCATGTACACGCAGAACGGCAACCCGGACCGCAACCTCGAGGCCGTGGTCCTGCGCATGGTCTGGCCCGACTGGCTGGCGGAGCTGGAGGCGACCCGCTACGACAACCCGCTCTTCTGCGGGATCACCTTCGAGGACTTCACCGCCGGCTACGACACCAACTCGGCCGTGCTGTTCCCGGAGACCATAGCCGTGCGCGAGGCCCCCGAGCGGTTCAGCTGGGGCGGCATCTTCTGCGACCGTGAGGCCGCCCGCTTCCGCCGGGTCACCGAGGCCGCGGTGGACATCCTCTCCATCGACCTCCCCGAGGACGCCGCCTCCATGGTCCACGACCAGGAGCGCTGCGAGAAGGCCTTCGTCCTGTGGGACATGATCCACGACCGCACCCACAGCCACGGCGACCTGCCGTTCGACCCCTTCATGATCAAGCAGCGCCAGCCGTTCTGGATGTACGGCCTGGAGGAGCTGCGCTGCGACCTCACCGCCTTCAAGGAGGCCGTGAACCTGGAGGCCGAGGGCAACCCGCACGGCCGTGACGTCCAGTACGCGGTGCTGTTCGACCGGATGTTCCGCTTCCCCGTCACCGGCGACCGGGTGCGCAACTACGACGGGCTCGGCGGCCAGCTGCTCTTCGCCTACCTCCACAAGCACGACGTCGTGCGCTGGACGGACAACACGCTGAGGATCGACTGGGAGCGTGCGCCGCGGGTCACCAACCAGCTCTGCGCCGAGATCGAGAAGCTGTACCGCGACGGCATCGACCGCCCGAAGCTCGTCCACTGGTTCAAGGCCTACGAGCTGGTCTCGGCCTACCTCGCCCCGCACCCGGGCTCCCGCTGGGCCAAGGGCCCCGACGCCCTGGACCTGAGCCGGCCGCCCCGCAAGCTCGTGGACGACGTGCTTCCCGACGAGTTTCCGCTCAGCATGTTCTTTGAGGCGCTCTCCAAGAAGCTGAAGGGCGTGATCGCCTCCACCAAGGGAATTCGCGGGGACGCTTCAGGTTTCGAGTTCGAGATCGGCAGCACTGCGAAGTCCTGACCGCAGCTCAACTGGCCCCCGTCGCAAGGCGGGGGCTTCTGCATGTTCACCCGCACCTCCCCGGAGGAACCCTCCCTACATAAGCGAGCGCGTACGCTGGATGCGAGGTGATTCGATGTCGTCGCTCGGAGAGAGCGTCAAGAACTACCGTCGCCTGAAGGGCTGGACGCAAGAGCAGCTTGCCGAGGCTGCTGGGGCCTCGCTGGGCACGGTCCGCACCGTCGAGCAGGGCGGGAACGCCTCGGTCGAGATGCTGCACACCCTTGCGGCTGCGCTGGACACTACGACGTCGAGCCTCTTCGCCACCGAAGTGCCGTCACCCATCGAGGTGGACTCCAGCGAGGGCCCCAGGCTCATGGAGCTGCGCCGCGCGCTCATGCCGCCCGTCGGCCTGTCCGAGATCCTCGTGGAGCCGAGCGAGCCGGTCGCCCTGTCCGCGATTCAGCGAGACATCGACGACCAGCATGCCCTCTACCGCACAGACCGCTACGACAGCGTCGCGAAGAAGCTGCCCGGCATCCTGCGTGCCGCCGAGGTCGCGGTGGCGACGAGCGACGACGGCGAGGACGAGCAGCGCGCCAAGATCGTGCGCGCCAGGGCCCTCCTGCTGGCCGGCAAGTACCTGACCCAGGTCAGGCGCTACGACATGGCGTACCACGCCCTCTCGCGCGGCATCCAGGAAGCGCGGGACGTCGGGGTGGTGCAGCTCGCGACGAACGGCGTCGTGGGGATGGGCTGGCTGCTCCTGCGGCAGGACCGGTTCGACGAGGCGGAGCAACTCGCCGTCCGTACGGCAGACGACGTCGAGCCGCGCATGTCCAAGGCCACCCCCGCCCAGCTCGCCGTCTGGGGGGAGCTGCTTCAGCGCGTGGCGTCTGCCTCGATCCGCAACAACCGCCCGGACGTTGCCAAGGAGGCCCGGCGCATGGCGACGACGGCCGCGAGCGCGCTCGGGCGGGAGCACATGGACTTCCGTGAGCACTGGGGCACGTTCGGGCCCGTGACGGCCGAGACCAAGGCGATTGAGGATCTGTCGCTGGTCGGGGATGCGCGCGGGGTGCTCGGGCGGGCCGACGAAGGCCCCGTGGGCAGCAAGGCGCTGAAGAAGCTCGGCCGGCCGAGCCCGAACAACTGGGACAGGCACCGCCTGGACGTTGCCAGGGCTCACGTCAAGCTCGGGTCGCACCAGGACGCCATGGATGAGCTGACGGGCATCAAGGCGTCGTCTCCGGAGTGGCTGAAGCATCAGACGATGGCGCGGCGGGTCATGCGGGAGATCCTGGGCAGCCGGAAGCGGACCCTGACTCAGGACATGCGTGAGACGGCCGCCCACCTGGGCATTTCTGGGTAACTACCAAGCATACTGGTAGTTCTTGACGGGCCGTCGGGTAACTATCAAGGTCACTGCCTGGCCCTGGTCGACCACGCCTCGTAGTTTCGGGTCATGGCCAGGACGGAGACGCAAGAGACGAAGGCCGTTCCCCCGAGAATGCTCCCGGTCGGCACCCTCGCGATGGACATCGCGACCGGTAACGCGGGTGTCGTGATGGGGCACGAGGGGCCGGACCGAGTACAGCTTCGGCCGCTGTCGGGCGGGCGCGAGTGGGATGCATTCAAGGTGCGCCGCTTGTCCGCCCGCGAGGAGCTGAGCGCCCGCCTGGCCATACAGAACCATGAGTCGAGGCGGGGGCAGGTCAAGTGAGCAGTCCCAGTTCCGTCGTTGAGCACAGAACGTGGCACCTGGAGCCGGACCGAGAGCCGGATGCTGAGACGACGACGTACGCGATGCAGTGCGCAGTGGACGGGGAGACCTCCCCGGCCAGCGAGGACCCCAACGCGCCCCAGGACTGGGTCCTGGCGCACTGCGGGAAGAACCCGTCGCACCACAGCTTCCGCGAGATCATCACGCGGCCGTGGTGCACGTGGATGCAGGCGTGATGCGGCGATTACTGAGGCGCCACGTCGTCCCCGCCCTGAGCCGGTACGTCGGCCCCCTCCTGGCCTTCATGGTCGCCGCTTCGGTCGGGCATGTCCTTGCCGGTGCGTACGTGATGGCGAATCCCTGAGACTGGCCTCATCCGGGCATCGTTCCCCCGTGGCGCCTGGGTGAGGCCGCCCAACCCCCGCCTCGTTGAGGTGGGTCAGCAAGTGCAGAGCACCACACCTTCGGAAACAAGGAGTGTCACATGCGTGACGAGCGCCCCTGGATCGTGCGCGGCGGCGAGGACGACAGCGACTCCGGCAACAAGCACGGCGGCGGAGGCAGTGAGGGCGACGACTCGGGCCACAGCGACACGAACGGCGGCTCCAGCCGGTGACTGAGCACGAACTGAGGGAGGCCGGCCTTCACGGGCTGGCCTCCCGGCTCAAGGAGTCGGGCGCGCTGACTTCGGACTGGCTGCCGACCTTCGCCGCAGTGCCGCGTGAGCTGTTCGTGCCCGACCTGATGTGGCCGGGCCGGGCCAAGGGCACGGGCGCGGGCCAGGGCGAGGCGATCGACCGCAACGAGGACCCGGAGGCGTGGTTCAGTGCGGTCTACTCGGACGTGTCTCTGACCACCCAGTGGGACGATGGCCAGCACTCGGGTACCGGCAAGGGGAGGACGCCGACGTGCTCGAACTCGCAGCCATCCATGGTGTTCTCGATGCTCGACGCTCTCGACGTCCAGGAGACCAGCCGCGTCCTGGAGATCGGCACGGGTACAGGCTGGAACGCTGCGCTCCTGTCTGAGCGGGTCGGTCCGGGCAACGTCGTTTCCGTCGAGGTCGACGAGGAGAACGCGAAGTCGGCGCGCGAGCGCATCGAGTCGGCTGGCTACCACCCGACGCTGATCGTGGGCGATGGCTTCGAGGGGCATCGCGAGGGGGCGCCGTACGACCGCGTCTTGGTGACGGCCGCGCTGACCGAGGTTCCGCACCGCGTGATTGGTCAGGTGCGCACGGGCGGGATCATCGTCGCGCCGTACGCCACCACCTACGGCGGCGAAGGCGTGGTGCAACTGACCGTGCAGCGCGACGGCTCGGCGGTCGGGCACTTCGTGGGCTCGTCGGCATTCATGCGGCTGCGTCAGCAACGCCAGAAGCGCCGGCACGTGCGCGACTACCTGGGCGGGAAGCCCTGGCCGGCCGACGGCGAGAAGTCCATGACGACGATCTCGCCGGAGGAGGTGGGGGATTGGCTGCCGATGTTCGCGATCGGCCTCCAGACCCAGGGCATGTTCCCGTGGGCGGAGTACTACGACGACGGCACCTACACGCTGTGGCTGAGGGATGCCGCCGTCACCTCCTGGGCCACGGTCGACTACGAGCCGGGCCGGGACGAGTTCGAGGTGTACCAGTCCGGCCCGCGCGACCTGTGGGACGAGGTGGCCGTCGCCTACCTTCACTGGGACAACATGGGCAGGCCGGAGTTCGGGCGGTTCGGCCTGACTGTCGACGGTGAAACCGGCGAGCACACCCCGTGGCTCGACCACCCGAGCAGTCCTCTGCGCCCAGTGTGCTGACATTCTTCGCCAAAACGCAAAGCCCCCCGGCCAGTTGGCCAGGGGGCTTGCTGTTTGTGATCAAGGGGTGCTTGTGCGTAGGCTTGGGGTGAAGTTGAAAGCCCCCCGACACTCGGTGTCGGGGGCGGGTCCGGACGCACAGCCCGACGGTCGGACCCCAGGCAGTCACCTACTCCCAGGTTCGGAAGTAGCCACTCACAACCTTGAGTTGTGCTGTACTGCGGGCTGGTCCAGCAGAACTCGACCACCCTGCCGAGCGATGGATGGCCTCGGCCGGGACGTCATCTACTAATGTAGGTGGCTGGTCGAGACTGCTGCCTGCGCTCAACCGGTCACCCCCCAAGTAGGGGAAGGAAGTTCGGTGGGCGCCAATTTCAAGAGGCTCCTCGCGCTCGGGTTCTGCGTTCTTTTCGCGGCCTTCGTGGGCGTGTGCTGGGGTGTCGTGCTTGCGGCCCTCGGTGAGCCGCTGGTCGACTGCGTCCAGAGTGGGGCCGCTGCACTTGGGGGTACGGCGGCCCTCGGAGTCGCCGTGATCATGCTGTTCCCGTTCCGGGATGGGGGCGGGGGTGCGCCACCCATGTCATGAGCGGCGGAAGGGGGCGACCAGGTCGGTCGCCCCCTCCTGTGCTCGAACCAGGCCACCCTCGCCGAGGGGCACACCTGCAAGCAGATCCCCGGCGAAGACACGGAGAGGGTGGTCTGGGACGAGGTGGCCAAGAAGCTGGCCGACCCCGACTCGATCAAGGGATTGGTAGACGAGTGGCTGGGCACCATCCCCGAGCGCGCGGAGTCCTACCGGAACCGGATGCAGGAGATCGACGAGAAGCTGAACAAACTCCGCAACACCCGACGCAAGAAGATCGCCATGCTGGTCGCCTCGCTCGACGAGGACGACGAGGAGGACCAGAAGCTGATCGTCGAGCTGAAGGAGGAGATCGCCTCCAAGGAGAAGGAGCTGCGCGAGGAGCAGGAGCGCATTGCCGAGTGGCTGGAGGAGGCCGAGCACAAGGAGGAGCGGGCGGAGAGTATGCGCACGCTGGTCGATCGGATCGGCACGAACGTCTACGACCTCGACAAGATCGACAAGAAGCGCCTGCTCGAACTTCTCCGGGTCCGGGTCGAGATCGTCGGCGAGAGTACGTCCGGCCAGAAGGGTGGGACCAAGGACCCGATGCTTGAGTGGCACCGCGAGAACGGGATCAAGATCCCCCTCACCGTCTCCGACGAGCAGTGGGCGCGGGTCGAGGGCATCCTGGCAGGAGGGCGCCAGCCCAAGCCGGAGGACCGGCCATGCTTCGAGATGCTGCTGGAGAAGCTGCGCGAGATCAAGGGGTGGCACGACTACGACCACCATGAGCGCATGAGCGCATGAGCGCATGAGCGCATGGGCGGGAAGGGCTGGGGCTTCCTCTACCGCCTCGGTCGCCGCTGGTTCACGGAGGGGATGTATGCCGAGGCTCTTGCGATGATGGACCCATACGACGGGGCCAAAGCTCCTACTGGCTACACTCTGCCTCCCATGAAGATTTCCGGCGTGATCGATGATTCCCAGGAGGATGTAGTGAAATCTGAAGCGGGCGAGCGAACTACTTCCACCCAGGGCATCACGGCCCGGTCCGCCGAGCGAGTCGCCGCGTGAGCTCTCGTACGGAGGAGACCAGCACGATGAATGTGAACGGCAACGGAGCCCTCGACGGTACGGTCATCGCGGTTGCCGGCGCGGCCGGCCCGGCCGGCCGCGCCACCCTGCTCCGCCTCGCCGAGGCGGGCGCGATCGTCGTGGCCTCGGACGCGGACACCGAGCGGCTCGCCCAGGCGGTCGACGAGGCCCGCTACGCGCACGGCGGGGCGACCGTCACCGGCGACACCGTCGACCTGCTCGACCCGTCCGCCACCCGCGAGTGGGCCGCCCAGACCGAGAAGGAGTTCGGCCGTGTCGACGGCCTGGTCCACCTGGTCGGCGGCTGGCGCGGCTGCGCCACCTTCGGTGAGACGGACCTCGGCGACTGGCAGCTGCTCGAGAAGCTGCTGATCCGCACGGTGCAGAACACCTCCCTCGCGTTCCACGAGGCACTCAAGCGCAGCGACAGGGGCCGCTTCGTGCTGGTCAGCCAGTCCGGGGCGGCGAAGCCCACCGAGGGCAACGCCGCCTACGCGGCGGCCAAGGCGGCGGCGGAGGCCTGGACCCTGGCGCTCGCGGACTCGTTCAGGAAGGCCGGGGGGGAGGACGGCCCGCGTACCGCGGCTGCCATCCTGGTCATCAAGGCGCTCGTGCACGACGCGATGCGCGCCGAGCGCCCGAACGCCAAGTTCGCGGGCTTCACGGACGTCAGGCAACTGGCCGAGGCCATCGCCGGAGTCTGGGACCGGCCCGCCCCGGAAGTGAATGGACAGCGCCTGTGGCTGACCCCCGAGCCGTGATCCCGACGAGGACCGACGCCCGACGGCACCACGACCCCGGCGTCCGGGGTTTCGCCAGCGACAACTACGCGGGCGCCCATCCGGAGGTCCTGGCCGCCCTCGCCCTGGCCAACGGCGGCCACCAGGTCGCCTACGGGGAGGACGCGTACACGGACCACCTCCAGCGGATCATGCACAGCCACTTCGGCTCCGGCGCCGAGGCGTTCCCCGTCTTCAACGGCACCGGCGCCAACGTCACCGCCCTGCAGGCCCTCACCGACCGGTGGGGCGCGGTCGTCTGCGCCGAGAGCGCGCACATCAACGTGGACGAGGGCGGCGCCCCGGAGCGGATGGCCGGGCTGAAGCTGCTGACCGTGCCGACCCCGGACGGCAAGCTCACCCCCGAGCTGATCGACCGGCAGGCCTGGGGCTGGGAGGACGAGCACCGCGCCATGCCGCAGGTCGTCTCGATCACCCAGAACA
Organism: Streptomyces spongiicola; assembly: GCF_003122365.1. Classification (NCBI taxonomy): domain Bacteria; kingdom Bacillati; phylum Actinomycetota; class Actinomycetes; order Kitasatosporales; family Streptomycetaceae; genus Streptomyces; species Streptomyces spongiicola. The sequence continues at coordinate 2,359,689 of NZ_CP029254.1, read as the reverse complement.
CCGAGCTGGGCACGGTCTACACGGTGGACGAGGTCCGCGCGATCGTCGAGCACGCCCACGGTCTCGGGATGAGGGTCCACCTCGACGGCGCGCGGATAGCCAACGCGGCGGCGTCTCTGGACGTGCCGATGCGGGCGTTCACCAACGCCGTCGGCGTGGACGTCATCTCCTACGGCGGTACCAAGAACGGCATGATGTTCGGCGAGGCGGTCGTGGTGCTCAACCCCGACGCGGTCAGCCATATGAAGCATCTGCGCAAGATGTCGATGCAGCTCGCCTCCAAGATGCGCTTCGTCTCCGTGCAGCTGGAGGCGCTGCTGGCCAAGGACCTGTGGCTGCGCAACGCCCGGCACGCCAACGAGATGGCCCGGCGGCTCGCCGAGGGCGTCCGGGCGGTGGACGGGGTGGAGATCCTCTACCCCGTCCAGGCGAACGCGGTCTTCGCCCGGCTGCCGCAGGAGGTGAGCCGCCGGTTGCAGAAGCGTTTCCGCTTCTACTTCTGGGACGAGGCGGCCGGGGACGTGCGCTGGATGTGCTCGTTCGACACGGCCGAGGACGACGTGGACGCCTTCGTCCTCGCGCTCAAGGAGGAGATGGCGCGCTGACGGCGCCAGCGGGGGCCGTCCCGGTCCCGGGCCCACCGGTGCCGTCCCGGTCCCCGGTCCGCCGGTGCCGCGGGGCGCTGCCGGTGCGCCGCCCCGGCGGGCGGGCAGGGCGGGACGGTCCGCGGGCGCCCGTCGAGCCGTCGCCGTCGCCGTCGTCGAGCCGCCGTCGTCGTCGGCGCACGGCCGTGCGACCGGCCGGAGGCCCCCGCCGCCCGGCCGGTCGCATCGCTGCGTCCGTCCGCCGTCCAAGGGCGGACCGACACGGCCCCGTCCTCCGCCTGCCGGCTGTCGGCTGCCGGTGAAACCCCCGTATGCCTTCTTCGTGTAGGGGCGTCCGGGTTTGCGTGTGACGTGATGATGGCTGCATGGACGTCAACGAGGTGCTGCTGCCCGGGGTGGGGATGCGCTACGAGTTCGCCAACCGCGAAGGGGACAGGATGTGCGTCGTCGCCCGCCGGTCGGGCGACTTCGAGCTGATGGTCTACGAGGGCGCGGATCCGGACGAGGCGCGCGTCATGTGCCGGCTCACCGGCGAGGAGGCCGACACCCTCGCCGAGATCCTGGGCGCGCCGCGCATCGCCGAGCGGTTCGCCGACCTCACCAAGGAGGTGCCCGGACTCGGTGCCGGGCAGGTCGAGGTGCGGGCGGCCGGGCCGTTCGCCGGCCGTCCGCTGGGGGAGACCAGGGCCCGGACCCGAACCGGGGCGTCGATCGTGGCGGTCGTGCGCGGCGAGGACGTGATCCCCTCCCCGGGACCGGGGGAACTGCTGCGGGCCGGGGACGTGCTGGTGGTGATCGGGACCCGCGACGGGATCTCCGCGGTGGAACAGATCATCCAGGGCTGAGCCGTGAACGTCTCGGTCGCCCTGATGCTGGAGCTGGGCGCCATCCTCGCCGCGCTGAGCGTGCTCGGGGCGCTGGCCCGGCGCTTCGCGCTCTCGCCGATCCCGCTGTACCTCCTGGCGGGGCTGGCGCTGGGCGAAGGGGGCATCGCCCCGGTCCCCGCCGCCGGCCCCTTCGTGGAGACCGGGGCGGGAATCGGGGTGGTGCTCCTGCTGCTGGTGCTGGGCCTCGAGTTCACGGTGCCGGAGTTCGCCGTCAGCCTGCGCCGCCATCTGCCCAGCGCGGTGGTGGACCTGGTACTGAACGCGACCCCCGGGGCCGTTGCCGGATGGCTGCTGGGGCTGGACGGGAGTGGGATTCTCGCCCTCGCCGGGGTGACGTACATCTCCTCCTCGGGTATCGTCGCCCGGCTGCTGGGCGATCTGCGCCGGCTGGGCAACCGGGAGACCCCTGCCGTGCTGTCGGTGCTGGTGCTGGAGGACTTCGCGATGGCGGGGTTCCTCCCGCTGCTCTCCGTCGTCGCCGCCGGGGGCACCTGGCGCCAGGCCCTGCTGGGCGTGCTGCTGGCGCTGGGCGCGGTGGTCGCCGCGTTCACCGTGTCGTACTGGTGGGGCCACCGTCTCGGGCGTGCGCTGCTGCATCTGCGCCCGGACCCGGAGCAGCTGCTGCTCCGGGTGCTCGGTGTGACGCTGGTCGTCGCGGCACTCGCCGAGGCCGTCCATGTCTCCGCGGCCGTCGGCGCCTTCCTCGTCGGGCTGTCGCTCACCGGTGAGGCGGCCGAGCGGGCGCGCCAGGTGCTGAGCCCGCTGCGGGACCTGTTCGCCGCCGTCTTCTTCCTCGCCATCGGACTGGCCATCAGCCCCCGGGCGCTGCTGCCGGTGCTTCCCGCCGCCCTGCTGCTGGCGGCGGTCACCGCGCTGACCAAGGTGGTGACCGGCTGGTACGCGGCGAGGCGGGAGGGTGCGGGGCCCCGCGGCCGACTGCGGGCCGGCACCGCGCTCATCGCGCGCGGCGAGTTCTCCATCGTCATGATCGGTCTGGTCGGCGTGCGGCAGGACAGGCTCGGCGCCCTGGTGGCCGCCTACGTCCTGCTGCTCGCCGTCGCCGGACCCGTGATCACCCGTTTCGCCGGTGCCCGCCCGGCCCCCGGGGCGGGGGCCGGGCGGCTGGGAGGCCCTCCGCCGCCGCCGGGTCCGGGTGACGGGGAGCGGCTGAGGGCCACGCCCTGAGGAGTCTGCTGAGGATCTTGCTCCGGCCGCCCGCCTTGCCCTGGTTCACCGGTGAATATCGATCGGGGCGATCTGGTGTAAGTCGGGCATGTGTTCAAGATCGTCAGTACATTCCTGGAGCCGCTGGTGGCGCAGGCGTGTGCCGGTGGCGGCGAGTGCCGTCTCGCCCTTCGGCCACCGGGCGAACCCGGCCAGGGCGTTCGCCGGCATCACGGCGGGGATCGCCGCCGGGTCGACCTGCGTACTCGGCGTCGCGGTGATCGCGCCCGCGACCGGCGGACGCAGACCACCCGCGACCAGCAGGACGCAGACCAGTGGATGACGGAACCGGCTCAGGACCGGCGCAGGACCGGCGCGGGACCGGCGCGGGACCCGCGCAGGACCCGCTACGGGGGCGGCGTCGCACCCCCGGTGCCGGTGGCGAGCGGCCGGGGGCTCCTGGTGGCCGGGAGAGCCTCCGGGTCCGCGGGACGACCCGGCGGTCGGCGCCGCCGGCGGCACGCCGGCGGCACGCCGGCGGCACGCGGGCGGGTCGCGGGCGGGTCGCGGCCGTGGTCCTCGGAGGGCGCGTCCGGTCGCCGGAGCGGGATCCGAGGGGTCGCAGGGCAACTCGTGCGGGTCCCCTGAGGTCTGGGGCGACGGCAGCCGGTCGCTTCGGGGGAAAGTGCAGCATGTTAGACCGTCTGGTGTTGCATGCTGTATTGTCCGCCGGGGCCCTCAAGGGCTCTCCCGCGCGCCCGCGACTCCGTCGCAGCACTCTCAGGCAAGGACGCCGATGCCTCTCACGCTCACCGTGTCCGACGAGGTCGACGCCCTCGTCCCGGGCTTCACACCGCTCGTCGTCGAGGCCCGCGGCCTGGTCAACGGGCCCAGCAACGAGGCGAGTTCGGCACTCCTCGAGGAAGCCTCCCGCCGTCTTGCGGAGCGGCTCGGCGGACGGGCACCGCACGAGGATCCGCACATGGCGGCCTGGCGCGCCGCCTACACCGCCTTCGGGGCCAAGCCGTCCCGTACCCGCAACTCCGCCGAGGCGCTCGCCCGGCGCGCGCTGACCGGCGCGGGCCTGCCCCGGATCAGTCTGCTCGTCGACGCGTACAACGCGCTCAGCGTGGCCCGTCTGATCCCGGTCGGCGGCGAGGACCCGGACCGCGTCCAGGGCGGCATGCGACTGGTGCGCGCCACCGGCCGGGAGCCGTTCGTCACGGTGGCGGGCGGCGAGGAGTCCGTGGAGTTCCCCGACCCGGGCGAGGTCGTCTGGTGCGACGGGGAAGGCGTCACCTGCCGCCGCTGGAACTGGCGCCAGGGCACCCGTACCCGGCTCACCGAGCGCTCCGTCAACGGCCTCTTCCTGCTGGAGTCCCTGGCCCCGATGGACTCCGCGGAACTCCGGGCGGCGGGCGCGGAACTCGCGGAATCCCTGGAGAAACTCAGCCCCGGAGCCCGGATCACCCTCCGCGCGCCGGACTGACACGCACGCCGGACTGACACGCGCGACGGGGGCCACGGAGACCCGCGGCCGGAGCCGGTTCCGCTCGCCGGGCCGCGGCCGGGGCCGTCATCTTCCGCAGGGCCCGTGGGGAGCCGCTCAGCGGGCCTCGCGGACCTCCGCGGGGGTGGGGGCCGTGCCCCCGAGGTGAGCGGGCACCCACCAGGTGTCAGAGGCGTCCTTGGGGCGCACCGGATAGGCGCGCTGCGCCGACTCCAGCAGCTCCTGGACGCGCTCGCGCAGCCGGCGTGTGATCGCCCCGGCGTACTGGTCGTTCGGCGCCTCCATGGCCTCGCCGACGCGGATCGTCACCGGGATGTGGCTGCGCCGGAGGTTCTTCGGCCGGCCCTTGGTCCACAGCCGCTGCGTGCCCCACAGGGCCATCGGGACGAGCGGCACACCGGCCTCCTGGGCGAGCCGAGCCGCGCCGGACTTGAAGCCCTTCAGCGTGAACGACTGGGAGATCGTGGCCTCGGGGAAGACCCCGATCACCTCACCCGCGCGCAGTGAGTCCAGTGCGTGGGCGTACGCCTCCTCGCCCTGGCGGCGGTCCACCGGGATGTGCTTCATGCCCCGCATCAGCGGACCCGAGACCCGGTGCCGGAAGACCGACTCCTTCGCCATGAAGCGCACCAGGCGCTTCTGCGGCAGCGCGGCCAGGCCGGAGAAGATGAAGTCCAGATAGCCGATGTGATTGCTCACCAGCACCGCGCCGCCGGAACGGGGGATATTCTCCGAGCCCTGGCAGTCGATCTTCAGGTCGAGCGCCTTGAACATCGAGCGTGCGGCGCCGATGACCGGCCGGTAGACGAGCTCTGCCATGTCGGGAGAGGCCCTTCCTTCTGTGTCCTGGGGAGGGTTCTCCCAGCGGAGGTTACGCAGCCGTAGGTATTCGGCATTGGGCAGATCGTGCCCCATGTGCGACGCGACGGCCAGTCCCCGGCGCGTCGTGCGGCGAGATTCTCGTCACGTCGTGTCACCTGTCACGCACGCCGTCCGGCCCGTGGTGTGCACCGCCCGGTCCCTCCCGGCTCGCCCGCGGGCCGGGCCGGGAGGTGCCTCCGGCACGCACCGGCGGTACGGGAAGGTCGCGGTGGGCGACGCCGCCGGTGGGCGCCGCCGAGGCCGGCATGTCCACGACCTCGCGAACGGCTCCGCACGCTCCCGGCGGGTTCTGGCGGATTCTAGTGGTTTTCGGTAATTTCCGGAGGTTTTCGGGGTTTTCTGCTGGTTTCCGATGGGTGGGTCCGGCCCCGTCCTCACGGCCGCGGTGGGCCCGTGGGCTCGCCGGCCGTGGGAGCATCCGGAAGCCGTCATGGCCCCGGGCCTGGCACGCCGGGAATCGATCGCGGCCCCGGGAGCGCTGGAGGGAGGCGACGACTGGGACTCGTGTGTGCGCGTCGGTCCTCGCGGTGGCGGGGCCGTCGTACCGACGCACCGGGCGGAAGGGAGCAGGATCGATGGTGAGCGGACGGCACGAGGGGTACGGGGGGCACGAGGTGCAGGGGCGGCGCGAGGAGCAAGGGGGGCGGCGGCTTGGCGCTGCCGAACTGGGCGCTGGGCTGGGGGAGAGGGCGACGCTCGTACAGTTCTCCAGTGCCTTCTGCCAGCCGTGCCGGGCGACGCGTCGCACGCTCGCGGAGGTCGCGGGAATGGTCGGCGGCGTCGTCCATGTCGAGATCGATGCCGAGGCGCGGCTCGGGCTCGTCCGCGAACTGGACGTCCTGCGTACCCCGACCGTGCTGGTGCTCGACGCCCGGGGCCGGATCGTGCGCCGGGCATCGGGCCAGCCGCGCCGGGCGGACGTGATCGCGGCCCTCGGGGCTGCGGTACGGCGCAGCGAGCAGGACACCGAGCAGGACACCGAGCAGGACACCGAGGAGGACACCGAGGAGGGGCGGCGAGGAGGGGCGGCGAGGAGAGGCGCCGAGCAGGACACCGAGGAGGGGCGGCGACCGCCGGGTGACGGTCCGTGACTCAGCTCCCATCCGTCGGGACCCACTTGACTGCGCGCACCCGCAATCGTCAGTCTGACGATGTGCCGACAGAACCCCTTCCCACCGGCCGGAAACCGCGCCGGACCTCCCCGCCTGCCCGAGGCGCGAGCGCTCGCCGCCCGGGTGTCTGAGCCGCGCCGCCCCCGACCGATCCCCCCGCGGAAGGACCCCTCCATGGCGGCCAGGCCCGGCCTCGGCACTCCTCCACTGGCCTCCCCCGACCTGCTGCGCTCCGTGTTCCGGCGCCACGCCGCCGGAGTGGCGGTCATCACCGCGCAGGGCGACCGCCCGGTGGGCTTCACCGCCACCTCGCTCAGCTCCGTCGCGGCCGAGCCCCCGCTGCTGTCGTTCGGTATCGGCACGGCCTCCTCCAGCTGGCGGGTCCTCGCCGGCGCCGACCACGTCGGGGTGCACATACTCGCCGAGCACCAGAGCGACCTGGCAGCCAGGTTCGCCCGCAGGGGCGCCGACCGGTTCGCCCCGCCGACCCGCTGGCGCACCGGTCCCGAAGGGGTTCCGCTCCTTGACGGGGTGCTGGCGTGGCTGGTCTGCCGGGTGGTGGCCCGGGTGCCGGCGGGGGACCACCGCGTCGTGATCGCCGAGGCGGTCGCCGGCGACCCGGAGGGGACCGGTCGCCCCCTGCTGTACCACCAGGGTCGCTTCAACGCGTTGAGGGACTGAGGGATCCCGGTTACGCAGCGTTGGCAAGGTCACAGTTCCAAGCGCTTGCTCACCGGGTACGCACTGGGTGTACTGGCGAGTAATATTTCGTTCGGAGCGCCGGTCGCCCCGACCGGAAAACCCCGCCTTCAGGCGCCTATGCTGCCTGCACAAGGCAGCTCGGTAATGACGATGCAGTAGGAGAGCCGGCGTGAGCTTGAGGATCGTTGTCTGTGTGAAGTACGTGCCCGACGCCACCGGCGACCGGCACTTCGCCGATGACCTGACCGTCGACCGCGAAGATGTCGACGGCCTGCTGTCGGAGCTCGACGAGTACGCGGTCGAGCAGGCGCTGCAGATTGCCGAGGAGGCGGACGACGCCGAGATCACCGTGCTGACCGTCGGTCCCGAGGACGCCAAGGACGCGCTGCGCAAGGCGCTGTCCATGGGCGCGGACAAGGCCGTCCACGTCGAGGACGACGACCTGCACGGCACCGACGTGATGGGCACGTCGCTGGTCCTGGCCAAGGCGATCGAGAAGACCGGCTACGACCTGGTCCTGTGCGGCATGGCCTCGACCGACGGCGTCATGGGCGTCCTTCCCGCGGTCCTCGCCGAACGGCTCGGCGTTCCGCAGGTGACCCTCCTGTCCGAGGTCTCCGTCGAGGGCGGCACCGTCAGGGGCCGCCGGGACGGCGACACCGCTTCGGAGCGGCTGGAGGCGTCCCTGCCGGCGGTCGTGTCCGTGACGGACCAGTCGGGCGAGGCGCGCTATCCGTCCTTCAAGGGCATCATGGCCGCGAAGAAGAAGCCGGTGGAGTCGCTGGACCTGTCCGACCTCGGCATCGAGGCGGGGGAGGTCGGCCTGGAGGGTTCCTGGACCGCGGTGGACTCCGCGGCCGAGCGCCCGGCCCGTACCGCGGGCACGATCGTCAAGGACGAGGGCGAGGGCGGCAGGCAGCTCGCGGAGTACCTCGCGAGCCAGAAGTTCGTCTGAGCTTCGGTCACCACCCCAACCGCCCCGCACACTTCGCAAGCAGGAGAGAAGAAGTCCCATGGCTGAAGTTCTCGTCTACGTCGACCACGTGGACGGCGCCGTCCGCAAGCCCACCCTGGAGCTGCTGACGCTGGCCCGCCGCATCGGCGAGCCGATCGCCGTCGCGCTCGGCTCCGGCGCCGAGGCGACCGCCGCCGCCCTCGCCGAGCACGGCGCGGTGAAGGTCCTCACCGCCGACGCGCCCGAGTTCGCCGACTACCTCGTCGTGCCGAAGGTGGACGCGCTTCAGGCCGCGTACGAGGCGGTGTCCGCCGGCGGCTCCCTGGCCGCGGTGCTGGTGCCGTCCTCCGCCGAGGGCAAGGAGATCGCGGCCCGACTCGCGGTCCGCATCGGCTCCGGCATCATCACCGACGCGGTCGACCTGGAGGCCGGCGACGGGGGTCCGGTGGCCACGCAGTCCGCGTTCGCCGCCGCCTTCACCACCAGGTCCCGCGTCTCCAGGGGCACCCCGGTCATCACGGTGAAGCCGAACTCGGCCCCCGTGGAGGCCGCCCCGGCCGCCGGCGCCGTCGAGGCGCTGGACGTCACCTTCGGTGACGGGGCGACCGGCACCAAGGTCGTCTCCCGCACCCCGCGCGAGTCGACCGGCCGCCCCGAGCTGACCGAGGCCGCGATCGTGGTCTCCGGCGGCCGCGGCGTCAACGGCGCCGAGAACTTCTCGGTGATCGAGGCGCTCGCCGACTCGCTCGGCGCGGCCGTCGGCGCCTCCCGCGCCGCCGTGGACGCGGGCTGGTACCCGCACTCCAACCAGGTCGGCCAGACCGGGAAGAGCGTCTCGCCGCAGCTGTACATCGCCTCCGGGATCTCCGGCGCGATCCAGCACCGGGCGGGCATGCAGACCTCCAAGACCATCGTGGCGGTCAACAAGGACCCCGAGGCGCCGATCTTCGACCTGGTCGACTACGGCGTGGTCGGCGACCTCTTCGAGGTCGTCCCGCAGCTGACCGAGGAGATCAGGGCCCGCAAGGGCTGAGTCCGGCACGACGCCCGTCCGGGGCCGCACGGTGAACCCACCGCGCGGCCCCGCGGCGTTCCGGGAGACCATTGACGCAGGTCAGTCACCCCGATAGCTTCACCATACGGATTTCTCATTCCGTAAAGCGGAATGAAGTGAGTGTGGAGGATGCCGGAATGGGTCAGCAGGAGAAGGTGTCGACAAGCCTCGCCGGCGCAGTCGGCGAGGGCATCAGCGCCTCCCTCGCACCGGTGGACGCCGAACTCGCCCGCCGGTACCCGGGAGACCCCGGCACCCGCCAGCCCGTCCACACCGTCTATGTGCCCGGTGACGCCTTCGACGCCGGAACGATCCGGTCCTGGGGGGACGAGGCGCTCGCCTCGCTGGACGAGCACGCCCCGGACGCGGCGACCCTCGCCCGGGTGCTCGGGCTCCCCGGCGGCCTCGCGGAGGCCGTCTACACACGGGTACGGGCCAAGCTGGAACGCGAGCCCGTGGAGGACCTCCGCGTCGACTTCGAGGACGGCTACCGCGGCCGCGACGAGGACGCCGACGCCGCCCGTGCCGCCCGGCTGCTCGCCGAGGCGCACGCCCGGGGCACGGCCGCGCCGTACGCCGGCATCCGCATGAAGTGCATGGAGGCCTCCGTACGCGACCGCGGCATCCGCACCACCGACGTCTTCCTGACCGGACTGATGGAGCACGGCGGACTGCCCGGCGGCCTCGTCCTCACCCTCCCGAAGGTCACCTACCCGGAGCAGGTCACGGCCTTCGTCCGGCTGCTCGAGGCCTTCGAGAAGGCCCACGGGCCCGACACGCGGCGGATCGGGTTCGAGATCCAGGTCGAGACCAGCCAGGCCATCCTCGCCGCCGACGGCACCGCGACCGTCGCCCGCATGATCGACGCGGCCGAGGGCCGCGCCACCGGGCTGCACTACGGCACGTTCGACTACAGCGCCTGCCTCGGCGTCAGCGCCGCCCACCAGGCCGGCGACCACCCCGCCGCCGACCACGCCAAGGCCGTCATGCAGGTCGCCGCCGCCGGTACCGGCGTACGCGTCTCGGACGGCTCCACCAACGTGCTGCCGGTCGGCGGCACCGACCGTGTGCACCGGGCCTGGCGCCTCCACTACGGTCTCACTCGCCGCGCCCTGGCCCGCGCCTACTACCAGGGCTGGGACATGCACCCCGGCCACCTCCCGACCCGCTACGCAGCCGTGTTCGCGTTCTACCGCGAGGGTATGGAGGCCGCCGCCGCGCGTCTCGCCGCCTACGTGGCCCGGACCGATGGCGACATCATGGACGAGCCCGCCACGGCGAAGGCGCTCAGCGGCTACCTGCTCCGCGGACTGGACTGCGGCGCGCTCGACGACGCCGAGGTCGCACGCCTCACCGGACTCACCCGGACCGAACTCGACGCCTTCGCCCGGCCGCGCCGCGGCGATCTGACGGCCACCCCCCGGTAGCCGCCGCAACCGCCCGCCCTTCCGCCCGCCCGCCCGCCCTTCCGCCCGCCCTTCCTTCCGTCCGCCCGTCCGTCCGCCCGTCCGACTCGACGCCTCGCGGCGCGCACCGGCCGCTCCGTCGGCGGAACGCGCGCCCACGGTGACCGGCCGATGCACGGCGCCCGGCGGCCCCGCCCCCGCCCCCGGCGCGAGAACGGACGGCGGCGGTTCCGGCCGACGCAGGGCGGCGCAGGGCAGCGTTAGGGCGGGCGCATGTCGGCGCAGGGCGGGCTCACGCACTCAACTGGTAGGATCCACGCCGCCAGTGAGCCTTCCCGGCCGGAACCACCGTCCGCCAGGGAGGCTTTTCTCATGCCCCGGGCCGCTCGTCCCGGGGCACCAGCGCCGGTCGAACGGGCTTCGGCTCCGGGCCTCGCATCTCCGACGCGGGTGCGCGGAGCGCCGGTCGACCGCTTCTGCGAGGGAGTCCCGTGCCTGATCTGTCCATTCGCCTCGCCGGCATGGCCGACCGGCCCGTAGTGGAGCGGCTGTGGCCGATGTTCCGCCGGGACCTGGCGGAGTTCGGCGGACCGCCGCCCAGCGCCGACGGGACCTTCCGCGGTGACTGGCTCCACCTGGCCTTCTCCGGGTCCGGCTGGGCACCGTACCTCCTCACCCTCGGGGACAGTCCGGCCGGGTTCGCGTTCGTCCGTGGTCTGACCGCCCCCACACGCGTGCTGAACAGCTTCTTCGTGGTGCACGGGGCGCGGCGGAAGGGCATCGGGCTGCATGCGGCCCGGGAGGTCGTGGCCAGGCACCCCGGCCCGTGGGAGATCGCGTTTCAGGATGCCAACACCGCCGCGGTGCACTTCTGGCGCCGCGTCGCCACGGAGGTCGCCGACGACGCCTGGACCGAGGAGCGCAGGCCGGTACCCGCCCGGCCCGACGTGCCTCCTGACGTCTGGATCTCGTTCGACACGTCCTCGTCGGCTCACGACTGAGCGTCACGACTGAGCGTCACGACTGAGCGTCACGACTGAGCGTCACGACTGAGCGTCACGGCAGGGGAGTCGCCGACCGGGGGCGCGCACCGCTCGGCCCGGTCCGGGCGAGCGCACACGCCGGGCATACCGGCCCGGGATCGGGGACGCCCGGCGCTCCGCCCCCGGTTCGGGTGCCGGGGCGGAGGCAGTTCGTCCGCGCGGCGGTTCGGGTGCCGGGGCGGAGGCAGTCCGTCCGAGCGGCGGTTCAGGCCCCGGGCGGAGGCACTTCGCCCGAGCCGCGGGCGAGGAGCCTGGTGGTCAGCTCCACTCGTGTCGGCGCCTCGGACACCCCGTCCAGCCGGCGGAACAGCCGCTCCGCGGCGGTACGGCCCAGTGCGGCGGCGTCCTGGGCGATCACCGTGATGCCGAGCAGATCGGCGAGTTCGATGTCGTCGAACCCGACGAGAGCGATCGGGGCGTCCCGCCCCGCCAGCAGCCGAACCGCCGTGACCGTCACCCGGTTGTTGCCCGCGAAGAGGGCGGTGACCGGATCGGGGCCGGACAGCATCTCCTCCGTCGCCGCCCTCACCCGCGCGGGGTCCGTCGAGCCCAGGGACACCCAGCGCTCGTCCACCGGGAGCCCCGCGTCCGCCATCGCGGCCCGGTAGCCGCGCAGCCGCTCCGCCGCGGTGTGGATGCGCGGCTGGTCGCCGACGAACCCGATGTTCCGGTGACCGTGGGCGATGAGATGTGCGACGCCCTCCCGGGCGCCGCCGTAGCTGTCGGAGAGCACCGCGTCCGCGTCGATCCGGCCGGCGGGCCGGTCCACGAACACCGTGGCGACGCCCGCCCTGATCTCGGGCTCCAGATAGCGATGGTCGTGACCGGCGGGGATCACGATGAGGCCGTCCACCCGGCGGGCGCACAGCGCGAGCACCAGCTCCTGCTCGCGGTCGGGGTCCTCCGCACTGGACCCGTTGATCAGCAGTGCTCCGTGCGCCCTCGCGACCTCCTCCACGGCTCGGCTCAGCGGTCCGTAGAAGGGGTCGGCCAGATCCTCCAGGACCAGCCCGATCGAGGCGGTACGGCCCTTGCGCAGGACGCGCGCGCTGTCGTTGCGGCGGAACCCCATCGCCTCGATGGCCTCCTGCACCCGGCGCTCGGTGTCCGGGGTGACGCCGGGCTCGCCGTTCACCACCCGCGAGACCGTCTTCAGTCCCACTCCGGCACGCGCGGCCACGTCCTTCATGGTGGGCCGGTTGCCGTAGCGGGTCTCGTTGCGGCGGGCGAACTCGGCCACGATGCGCGGTCCAATCGTCGTCGGGAGTGCCCGTCCGGGCCACCTGTCGGGTGTCGCGTGCGCCCGCTTCGGGGCTGTGCGAGGCTGTGGCGTCGAGCATAGAGCCTGGACAACGTTGTCATACGCGGGGAGACTGGCCGTACCAGCCGCTGTTCCAGCCCCCGGGAGATCCACACCGATGCATAACGACCTCGTCGCCGCGCTCGACATCGGCGGAACCAAGATCGCCGGTGCGCTGGTGGACGGCAGCGGCAGGATTCTCGTCAGGGTGCAGCGGCCGACGCCGGCGCGTGAGGACGGGGAGACGGTGATGCGCGCGGTCGAGACGGTCCTCGGTGAACTCCGCGGCTCGCCCCTCTGGCTCCGCGTCTCCGCGGTGGGCATCGGCAGCGCGGGCCCGGTGGACGCCTCCGCGGGCACCGTCAGCCCGGTCAACGTCCCCGGCTGGCGGGGATACCCGCTGGTGGACCGGGTACGGGCGGCTACCGGCGGACTGCCGGTGGAACTGGTCGGGGACGGTGTCGCCATGACCGCGGCGGAACACTGGCAGGGCGCCGCACGCGGGTACGACAACGCCCTGTGCATGGTCGTGTCCACCGGGGTCGGCGGCGGGCTCGTGCTCGGCGGCAGGCTGCACCCGGGGCCGACCGGGAACGCCGGTCACATCGGCCACATCAGTGTGGATCTCGACGGGGACCTCTGCCCGTGCGGGGCGCGCGGCTGTGTGGAGCGGATCGCGAGCGGCCCCAACATCGCCCGGCGGGCCCTCGAGGACGGCTGGCGCCCCGGCGGGGACGGAGACACCACCGCGGCCGCCGTGGCCGCGGCCGCCGCGGCGGGCGATCCGGTCGCCGCCGCCTCCTTCGAGCGCGCGGCGCAGGCGCTGGCAGCGGGAATCGCCGCCACCGCCACGCTCGTCGAGATCCGCATCGCCGTGATCGGCGGGGGAGTGGCGGGCGCCGGCGAGGTCCTCTTCGCCCCGCTGCGCCGTGCCCTGCACGACTACGCCAGGCTGTCCTTCGTCCGGGACCTCGCCGTCGCTCCGGCGCTGACGGGCACCGACGCGGGTCTGCTCGGCGCGGCCGCGGCGGTGTCGCCCGGCCCTCGGGGCGCGGCCGCGGCCACCGCGGCGGGCTGAGAGCCGCCGGTGCGCGGATGCCCGGGCCGCGCACCGAAACGGCGGTGCCCCGACCCTGCGCTCCCGCGCCCCGAGGCCATGGGGGATCAGCGGGTCCGCCGACGGCGCGGCAGCCGCGCTCCGCGCCGCTCGTTGACCTCCGGCCGTCTCTTCGCCCTCCGGGGTCGCGGCTCCGCCTACCGCAGAGGGCAGCCGGGGATTCGGGGCGAGGGACGATCGGCGTGAGCCGCCGTCCTGCGGCAGAGCCGGTGCCGTAGCAGGTCACTCCGTCTCTTTCGGGCACCTCGTCGATACCCGCACCAGCCGTACACCAGAGCCATCACCGTCCGGCCCGACAGGCGATCACGGGGGGCGTACGGAAGGAGCCGGGCAGTGGGGCGGGAGCTGGGTCCGGACGGGGTGGTGGACCACTTCACCCTCTCCGGAGACGAGGCGGGCCGGCTGCGTCGGCTGCGGAACAGGACCTGTGCCACGAGGCCGGGCTTCGCCGTTCAGGTCAAGTCCTGGACCTGGCGCGGCGGGTTTCCCGGATGCGCCTGGATTCGCCGCCCGACGCGGTCGAGCACGTCGCCAAGCAGGTCGGCGTTGCCGCGTCCGAACCGGTCTTCCAGGACTTCACCTCGTCCGCGGCCATCCGGCACCGCAGCGGGCTGCGGGATCTGACCGGCCGGCACGAGTGCACCAGGACCGACCTGGTCAAGCTCCTCGCGCACCTGGTGGACATGCTCTGGCACGGCGAACGGCGAACGGCGAACGACGCAAGGAGCAGGTGCGGGCCGAACTGCCGCGGCGGACGCGCGCGGAGATGATCGAGCCACCGGCCGCGGCCCAGGTCGACACCATCGTCCGCTCCGCGCTGCACCAGGCCGACGAGCGCGCCGTCGCCGAGGTCGCCGCCCGCCTGGCGCTGGCCGGGGGCTGCACCCGCCGCCTGGACGCGCTGGTCTTCACCGACCCGACCGGGCGACGGCGCCGCTCGGAGTGGGTTCGGCGCGGAGGGCGGCGAAGACGGGGTGGAGTGGGTCCGACCCGACCCGACCCGACCGGGCGACGGCGCCGCGCCGAGTGGGTTCGGCGCGGAGGACGGCGAAGACGAGGTGGAGTCGGCGCTTTCGGACATCGGGGAAGGCCCATCCGGGCAACGCCGGTCTCGACTCGCTGCCGGCGGAGACGGCCGAGGCAGGTCCGCGCCGTCGTCGTCCCGGAGAGGGTGTTCACCGGGATCGGCGTACCGGTCATCAGGCCTACCGGGCTCGCACCGGCGGTCTGCCCCGAGCGCTCGCGACCTTCCGCGGCCCGGCGATCAGCCTCGCCCACCTCGCCGGGTGGACGAACGACGCCGCAGCCCACGGCCACTACCGCCACCACCCCGCCGACGCCCTACGCGAACTCGGTCTCACCAGACGGGCACGCACCACGCCTGTCGCCCGACTGCGCCGGGGCGGGCACGGATGCGCCCGCTCGGGCCGGCGGTTCGGTGTGTGCGCCCCCGGGCACGGACGCACCGGCGCCGAAAGACCTCCGCCCGGGGTTTCCCGGGCCGCTGCCTGCGGCATCACGGACATGGGCACGACACAAGGGGGTGCTCGCGTGGCCCTGGTACCCGGCTGCCACCACCGACGCGTCGCAGCCCCGGCCGGACGGCCTCCCGCCGGTCCGGCAGCCATGTCGCATCACGTCTCCTGTCGCGCGGCCGCATCCGTCCCCTGTCGCGCCGCCGCTCCCGACCCTGTCGCGCCGCCGGTCGCGGTTCGCGCGCGGCCTCCGGGCGGCGAACGGCCGCGGGCCTCCGGGGACCACGCACCCACGGTGCCTCGCCGCCGTGCCGGAGTGCCGGCGGAGCGCGACTCCGGGGCCCGGTCCCCCGGACCGCCGGTTGCGGCGGCCCGTTGTCCCCGGACCGCCGCAACCGGACGCGGTGTGGAAAGCACGGCCCCCGGCAGCCCGCGTACCGGTGCGCGCATCCGCCGGCAGTACGGCCGACGGCGCTCGTGCCGTCGCCCCCCTCGGGGGAGAGGAAGGAGGGACCCCGATGGCCTGGTGCCCGTTCGCCAGAAAGTTGGAGCTCCAACCGGAGAGTGACGGTCAGCCGGCGATCCGACCGACACAGATGATCTTCCACAGCATCGCCGCGCCGTGGAGTGTGGACCGGCTCTACGAGTACTGGAAGTCCACCTCGCTCGAGAGCCACTTCGGCCTCGACTACGGAGGCGACCTGGGGCAGTTCATCGGCACCGAGACCCGCGCCGACGCCAACGCCGGGGCCAACCGGCGCCCTGACGGTACGGGCGCCGTCTCGATCGAGACGGCGTCGAACACCAAGGCGTCGGACCCGTGGACCGGCGAACAGGTCGAGAAGCTGATCGCCCTCGGCAGCTGGCTGCACCACCGGCACGGCATTCCGCTACGGGTCTGCCGCTCGGCCTCCGACCCCGGCTACGGCTACCACCGCCTGTACACCGACTGGTCGGTGTCCGGCACCGCATGCCCGGGGGACGCCCGGGTGAGCCAGTTCAGAAACGTCGTCTTCCCCGGAATCGTCGCCCGTGCGACCGGACCGAGACCACCCCTGGAGGACCCCGACATGCCGTCCATGCTGAACGAGTCCAACGCCGTGGACGTCTCGCTCCGCTCCGGAGTCTGGACGGGCCTGGCCTTCACGGACGCCGTGGTGCACTCGGGACCGCGGCGCCATTCGACGCTGGTCCATCTGCTGTTCGCCGACAGCACCCACAAGGAGGCGCGCATCGAGGGCCGCTTCTATCTGACGGACACCGCCGGCGCCAACCCGTCCGCGTACCTCACCGTCACCGGCAAGGGGCCCGGCGGCCATCAGTTCCAGTGCAGCGCCGACGTGCCCAGGGGCCGTCATCTCCGGTTCGAGGTCAGGGCCACCACACCGGACGGGTCGTCGGTGCGGCTGCTCCACCGGGTGCTGTCGGGGCCGTACTGGGCCCTGTGATCCCGGGCGGACCGCCCGTCGGGACCGGAGCCCTGCCGGGGAATCACGACGAGGAACGCGTCGGAGTCCAGGTCCATCACGACCTCCGCCGGTAGGCCCTCGTCCCGGCGCGCCCGCGCGAACTCCTCGGCCGGCCAGCTCCCTCGCGGGCCACCTGCGGGAAACCTCTCCAGCACCGTTCGGCGCACCTCGCACCCCCTTGCTCGTCCCTGATCCCCAACGAACCTCCGCACGGATGTGTTACGGCCTGGTCGCACGGCGGGCGTGACGCATCCGGAGTGACGTTTCCGTGGCAGGGTGTTGCGGGCAGTCCACAGGGGGCTACGGAGGAGGGGGAACCGTGATCGTCTGGATCAACGGTGCGTTCAGCGCGGGCAAGACGACCACTGCTCGCGAGCTGATCGATCTGATCCCGAACAGCACGTTGTACGACCCCGAGGTGACCGGCGGCGCGATGCGGGCCCTGCTGCCGCAGAAGCGGCTCGCCGAGGTGACGGACCATCAGGACCTGCCGATCTGGCGCCGGCTGGTCGTCGACACCGCGGCCGCGCTGCTCGCCGAGGTCGGCGGGGTGCTGGTGGTCCCGATGACCCTGCTGAGGCAGGAGTACCGCGACGAGATCTTCGGTGGTCTCGCCGCACGCCGGATCCCGGTCCGGCATGTGCTGCTCCGCACGGATGAAACGATCCTGCGGAACCGGATCGCCACCCGTGAGGACCTGGGCGCCTCCGGCGGACGCCCGGGGGAGGCCGATGCCCGCGACCACGTCGAGCGCTACCGCACCGCCCTCGGCTGGCTGCTCGCCGACGCCCATGTCGTCGACAACTCCCGCCTCACACCGAGGGAGACGGCGGAGTCGGTGGCCGAGGCCGTCCGATCCGGCGCGGCCGCGGTCAGTGACATCGTGCAGACGGCGGAACCGACGGCCGAGACCCTCGCGGCCGGGGTCCTGCTCTTCGACGAAGAGGACCGGGTGCTCCTCGTCGATCCCACCTACAAACCGGGCTGGGAGTTCCCCGGCGGGGTCGTGGAGTCCGGCGAGGCCCCGGCCCGCGCGGGCATCCGGGAGGTCGCCGAGGAGATAGGGATCGAACTCGACGCCGTGCCGCGGCTGCTCGTCGTCGACTGGGAACCGCCCCGGCCACCCGGATACGGAGGGCTCCGGCTGCTCTTCGACGGAGGGCGGCTCACCGGCGACGACGCCGCCGCGCGGGTGAGCCTGCCGGGGGCCGAGCTGCGGGGCTGGCGCTTCGCGACGGAGGAGGAGGCCGCCGGGATGCTGCCCCCCGTGCGTTACGAGCGGCTGCGCTGGGCACTGCGCGCCCGGGAGCGCGGCACGGTGCTCAATCTGGAGGCGGGTGTGCCCGTCTGACGGGTACGGGGCCGGTGCCGGGGTGCGGTGCCGGGGTGCGGTGCCGTTCGGTGTGTGGAGCAGGCGATTCGGTCCGTCGCACGTCCACCGGGCGGCGCGGTCTCGCGACCCGCGCGGTCTCGCGCCCGGAACGATTCGCGCCGCCCGGTTTCACGGCGCGCCGCCCCGGCTTCACGGCGCCGCGCGCTCCCGGGGCCGTACCGGCCGCCGCGGCGCTCGCGGCTGCCGCCCCGCCGCACTCGACCTGCCGGCGCGGGAGGTCGACGACCGGCTGTCCGCCCTGACGGCGGCGATCCGGGAACGGGAGGCGACAGATGACCGACACCGACGACGCCGGGCGGGAAGTGCGCGAGAAGGCATGGCGCCGCCTCATCGACGACGGCGGGCGCCACCGCGACCGGGCACTACGCTCTCGGCGCGCCTCGCCGGCGGCGCGGACCCGGGAACGGGGCCGGGTCCGTTCCCGGGGACGGGTCCGGGAGCGCTGCCGGGTCCGGGAGCGCGGCCGGTCTCGTCAAGCCCGGTGGGAACGCGCGTAGTTGACCAGGAAGTGTGCCTCGGCCACGGACAGCCGCTCCAACTCCTGCGGTGAGACGCTCTCGTTGACGGCGTGGATGCGGGCGTCCGGTTCGCTGAGCCCGATCAGCAGGATCTCCGCCGACGGGTAGAGCTCGGAGAGTGTGTTGCACAGCGGGATCGAACCGCCCATGCCGGCGGTCTGCATCTCCTGGCCCGGGTAGGCGACCCGCATGGCGTCCGCCATCGCCGTGTACGCCGGGCCGCCCGCATCGGCGAGGAACGGCTGGCCCTGGCCGACCTGCTCGACGCTCACCCGGGCGTTCCACGGCGTGTGCTTCTCGATGTGCGCGAAGAGCAGCTTCGTCGCCTCGGCGGCGTCCTGCCCGGGCGGTACCCGCAGGCTGATCTGCGCGCGGGCGCTCGCCGGCACGGACGGGGCGGCGCCCGCGACCGGCGAGCAGTCGATGCCGATCACCGTGACGGCGGGGCTCGCCCAGATCCGGTCGGCGACGCTGCCGCGGCCGAGCAGGTCCACCCCGTCGAGGACCCTGGCGTCCTTGCGGAAGTCCGCCTCGGGGTACTGGAGTCCCTCCCAGGCGGCACCGGTGTCCAGCCCCTCGACCACCGTCGAGCCGTCCTCGGCGCGCAGCGAGTCCAGGACGCGGATCAGCGCCGCCAGCGCGTCGGGGGCGGCTCCGCCGAACTGCCCCGAGTGGAGATTGCCCTCCAGGGTGTCGACGGTGACCCGGACCATCGTCATGCCGCGCAGCGTCGCGGTGACGGTGGGGAGTCCCACCCGGAAGTTGCCGGCGTCGCCGATGACGATCGCGTCGGCGGCGAGTAGCCCAGGGTGCGCCTCGGCGTACCGTTCGAGGCCGCCGGTGCCCTGTTCCTCGGAGCCCTCGACGATCACCTTGACGGAGACGGGGACGCCGCCGTTCGCCCTGAGGGCGCGCAACGCGAGCAGATGCATGATGAAGCCGCCCTTGCAGTCGGCGGCACCGCGTCCGAACCAGCGGCCGTCGCGCTCCGTGAGTTCGAACGGGGGTGACACCCACGCCGACTCGTCGAGCTTCGGCTGCACGTCGTAGTGTGCGTACAGCAGTACGGTGGGAGCGCCCTCGGGGCCGGGCAGGAGGCCGTACACCGACTGCGAGCCGTCGGGGGTGGCGAGCAGCGCCACGTCCTGGAAACCCTCCGAGCGCAGCGCGTCGGCGACCCAGTCGGCGGCGGCCTCGCACTCGCTGCCCGGCGCCACCGCGGGATCCGCCACCGACTCGAACGCCACCAGTTCCGCGAGCTCCGCCTTCGCGCGGGGCATCAGGGACGCGACGGTCTCGGCGATCGGATTCGCGGTCATGGGCACGCTCCTTGTGGGTGCGACGTTGTGTGTAGTGCGAAGGTACGGCGATCCTCCCACAGCGGAACGGGCGGGGGCAGCGCCGTAGGATGCCGTGGAGACCTTGGGCCGAGCGTCGGATCGGGAGCAGAAGCACATCGTGAGCAGCGAGAACGCAGATGCCGCCAGCGGGCGGGACCAGCGGGTTTGGGACGTCGTCGTGGTCGGCGCGGGGCCCGCGGGAGCGTCGGCGGCCTATGCGGCCGCGGTGACGGGGCGACGGGTGCTCCTCCTGGAGAAGGCCCAACTCCCTCGCTACAAGACCTGCGGCGGCGGGATCATCGGTCCCTCGCGGGACGCGCTGCCGCCCGGTTTCGAACTTCCCCTGAAGGACCGGGTGCACGCCGTCACGTTCTCGATGAACGGCCGGCTGGCCCGGACGCGGCGCTCACGGCGGATGCTCTTCGGGCTCGTCAACCGCCCTGAGTTCGACGCCGCCCTGGTGGAACACGCGGAGAAGGCCGGCGCCGTCCTGCGCACCGGGGCCACCGTCGTCCGGGTCGAGCAGCACGGACCGGCCGTGCCCGACCGCCGCACCGCGGCGGTCGTGCTCGCCGGCGGGGAGACCGTTCTCGCCCGCGCCGTGGTCGGGGCGGACGGCAGCGCCAGCCGCATAGGCGCACACGTCGGCGTGAAGATGGACCAGGTGGACCTGGGCCTGGAAGCCGAGATCCCGGTGCCCGCGACGGTCGCCGAGGACTGGGCGGGCCGGGTGCTCATCGACTGGGGCCCCATGCCGGGAAGTTACGGCTGGGTCTTCCCCAAGGGCGATGTGCTCACCGTCGGGGTGATCTCGGCCCGCGGCGAGGGCGCCGCGACCAAGCGCTATCTCGAGGACTTCATCGCGCGGTTGGGACTGGCCGGCTTCGAGCCGGCCGTCTCCTCCGGGCATCTGACCCGCTGCCGCAGCGACGACTCCCCGCTGTCCCGCGGGCGGGTACTGGTCTGCGGTGACGCGGCGGGGATGCTGGAGCCGTGGACCCGTGAGGGCATCTCCTTCGCACTGCGCTCGGGCCGGCTGGCCGGGGAGTGGGCGGTGCGGGTCGCGGAGGCCGGCGACGCCGTCGACGCCCGCCGCCAGGCGCTGAACTACGCCTTCGCGGTCAAGGCGGGGCTCGGGGTGGAGATGGGCGTCGGCAGGCGGATGCTCTCGGTGTTCGAGCGGCGCCCGGGCATCCTGCACGCCACGATCACGGGTTTCCGTCCGGCCTGGAAGGCGTTCTCGGACATCACGCGCGGGGCCACCACACTGGCCGGCCTCGTGCGCACGCACGGGCTGGCCCGGCGAGCCCTCGAGGCCATGGACCGCTCCCGTCCCGTGCCGGCAGCGCAGAACGGTGCCGCCGAGGCCGCCGACGGCGCCGACACCGACACCGACACCGACACCGACACCGACGGCGGACCGGACGGGACGGGCGGGATGCGGGTCGCGTCCTGAACAGCGCGCGCGGTCGACCGCTCCGTGCCCCGGGCCCGGCCCCGCGCGAGCCCGGTACCGGTACCGGCCCCGCGCGGGGAAGGGGCACGGGGCAACCGCCCCGGCGGATCACCGCCGACCGGTGATCAGGATCAGCGGGTGATCAGGAACACCGGGTGATCGGGTGCGGCCGCCAGGATCTCCTCGTCGGAGGACTTGGCGGTCACACCGTTGAAGTACCCGGCGACCTCCCAGCCCCAGTGCTTCAGGTAGGTCCGCAGGACCGGGAGCTTCGCGGCGTCGTCCACGACCTCGACGGCGGTGAAGCCGCGCACCCTGCGGCCCACCCGGAGCTCCCCGCCTCCCGCCGCGCGCATGTTGCGGACCCACTGCGAGTGGCCGCGTGCCGAGACCAGGTACTGCTCGCCGCCGTGGCGGTGCGGATTGACCGGGAGGCGCTGCATCCGGCCGCTCTTGCGGCCCCGCACGGACAGTTCGGCGGTGCCGAAGAGGCTGACGCCGTGGCGCGCCAGCCAACCTACGAGGTCGTTGAAGCGCCGTGCGACGGGTCCTGCCTTGACGTAGTGCGGCGACGGTGACACGGGACGACCTCCAGCGGCGGAACTCGGATGGCTTCGAATCCGGGAGAGCGGTGCTCTCTTATGTGGGCAGTGTGCACCATGCCCGGACGCCTGGGCAAGAGCGGTGCTCTCGTCGTTGGCGGGCGCTCCGAATCGTGGAACACTGCTCCGTATGGACACCGAGCACCGTATGGACACCGAGCACCGCACCGGGCGGTCTCCCGGCAGCTCCGGACCCGTCGTCCGAGGGGCCAGAGAGCGGGCCCGGGAGGAGATC
Organism: Streptomyces spongiicola; assembly: GCF_003122365.1. Lineage (NCBI taxonomy): Bacteria > Bacillati > Actinomycetota > Actinomycetes > Kitasatosporales > Streptomycetaceae > Streptomyces > Streptomyces spongiicola. Next base: position 2,337,464 of record NZ_CP029254.1, on the reverse strand, counting down.
ACCGCCGCCATCAAGGACGAGGCGCGCAGGCAGCTCGCCGCCGACGGCGCCGCCAGGCTCTCCCTGCGCGCCGTCGCCCGGGAACTGGGCATGGTCTCCTCGGCGCTCTACCGCTACTTCCCGAGCCGGGAGGAACTGCTCACCGCACTGATCGTGGACGCCTATGACGCCGTGGGCGCCGCCGCCGAGGCGGCCGCGGGCACGGCCGGGGAGCCGCTCACCCGCTGGGGGGCCGTCTGCGCCGCCGTCCGGGCCTGGGCCCTCGAGCACCCCCACGAGTACGCGCTGATCTACGGTTCGCCCGTACCCGGTTATGCCGCCCCGCGGACGACCGTCGAGCCCGCCTCCCGAGTCGGCCTCGCCCTCGTCGGCATCGCGCGCGACGCCCACCGAGGACCGGGCGCCTCACCGCCCGGCCTCCCCGGCGGCCTCCGTCCCGAGGCCGAGCGGATCGCCGCCGACCTCGCTCCCGGGCTGCCGCCGGAACTCGCGGCCTCGCTGGTCGCCGCCTGGTCGCAGCTCTTCGGGCTGATCTCCTTCGAGGTGTTCGGGCAGTACCACCGGGTGGTGGAGGACCGGGACGCGTTCTTCGCGCACGCCGCGGAACGGCTCGGCCGGGAGGCGGGTATCGTCCCGTCCGCCGACACCCGGAGCTGACACACAGGGGCGGTACGGGCGGTGCGAGCGACCCGTCCGCCCGCGCCCGGAGCCGAACCCGGCGCGACGGCGGAGCGCGGGAACCGGCCGGTCCGGACCCGCCTGCTTCGGCCGCCTGACGTCCAGCTGCTACCGCCGACCGTCAACTGCCGACCGCCGACCGCCGACCGGTCAAGGCCTGCTGTCCGGGACCCGGCCCGACTCGTCGCCCCCGTCTGCGAGCCGCGGGCGGTCCGGTCCGCCGGACCCGGCGGAACTCCCCGGTCCGCCTCGCGCGCGTGCCGCCGCGGTCCCTTGTCCGGACCGCGCTGCCCGGGAGTTGCCGTCCGCCTCGCGCGCGTGCCGCCGCAGTACCGTGACCACCCGGACCGGGAACACCAGCCCCGCGGCGGCCGCGGCCGCGAGGAGCAGCCCCTGCTCGACTGCGTACGGCATGGTGAACATCAGCTTCGGTCCCGCGACGGCCCCGAAGACCACAGCCGCCGCGAACGCCCCGCTGAACAGCGCATAGCCGATCTCGACGGTCGACTCGTCCCGCTGCGCCTGCGTACGTTTCCCCACACGCAGAGTTTCACCGGGCCTCGGTGGACGGGCAACCCCCCGCCCACGCGGCCTGGTTGGGCCATCCCGCCGCTTCCGGCACCGCTGCACCGGTCGTTCGCGCCGAACCGGCCCGGTCGCATTCTGACGGGCCGTGTTCTGCCCGCCTCCGGGCTCCCCCGGCGGCGCGATCCGCGGGACAGCCGCGTCAGCGGGGCTCGGCCCGGCACCGCTCGTCCCGGGTGGCGCCGGCGGGCGCCCGCCGCCCGCCGGCCCGTGCCTCCGCGGTGCCTCCGTCCGCGGTGCCCCCGTCCGCGGTTCCGCGGGCGGTGTAGCCGATCACCGCGGCCACGGCGGCGAGCGCGGCCACCGTGGTCAGTGCCACCGGCAGCGAGAACCAGTCGGCGAGGAAGCCGATGACGGGGGGCCCGAGCAGCATGCCGCCGTAGCCCAGCGTGGAGGCCGTCGCCACCCCGCGCGGTCCGGCGAGCGCGCCCGCCCGCGCCACCGCCACGGGGAAGATGTTCGCCAGCCCGAGTCCGGTCACGGCGAAGCCCAGCAGAGCGAGCCAGACCGTCGGTGCCAGTGAGCCGAGCAGCATGCCGGCGGCTGCGGTCGCCCCGCCCGCGACCAGGGTCCGGGTCTGCCCGAGCCGTTCCAGCATGGTCGTGCCGGAGAGCCGTCCGGCGGTCATCGCCAGCGCGAACAGCGAGTAGCCGGCCGCCGCGACGCCCGGGTGCGCCCCCAGGTCCTGCTCCAGGTGCAGCGCTCCCCAGTCGGCGAGTGCTCCCTCGCCGTAGGCGGTGCACAGGGCGATGACGCCGAAGACCACGACGAGCCGGCGCGTACGGCCGGACAGACCGGCCCGGTCGTCTTCGCGTCCGCCGCCGGGGCGCGCGGTCCGTTCGCCGCCGTGTCCTTCGCGGGCTGCGGCGCGGCCGGTCCCGCCGTCGACGGGCGGAGAGGGGGCCCGCAGGAGGACCGGTCCGGCTGCGGCGGTGACGACGAGACCGGTCACCGTGAGGACGAGCAGGTGCGAGGCCGGGGAGAGCCCGGTGGCCAGCAGTCCGCCGAGGCCGGCCCCGATCATGCCTCCCAGGCTGAAGGCCGCGTGGAAGCCGGGCATGACGGGCCGTCGCAGCGCGACGACCAGGTCCACCGCGGCGCTGTTCATGGCCACGTTGATCCCGCCGTAGGCGGCACCGAACACCAGCAGTACCAGGCCCAGGGACAGCGGGGAGTGCGTCTGCGCCGGCAGTGCGATGCCGAGGGAGAGCAGGACCGCGGCCGCGACGGTCAGCGGACGGCTGCCGAAGCGCCCGCAGAGGCGTCCGGTGAGCGTCATCGTCACCACGGCCCCGGCGGACACGCCGAGGAGTGCGAGACCGAGGTCGCCGGCCGAGGCCCCGGTCTGCTCCTTGATGGCCGGGATGCGGACGACCCAGCCGGCGAAGAGGAAGCCGTCGAGGGCGAAGAAGACGGTGAGCGCGATCCGGAGCCGGGCGAGGGAGCGGGAAGGAGCAAGTTTGTTTAGTGGCGGCACAAAATCAGGATAGGGGACGGTCGCCATCCGGCCCAATCGCACCGGCGCTGCGCTTCCGGGAACGAGCCCGGAAGGGGCGGCTCCGCCCGGCGTCGCGCGCGACGTGCCCGGGAGGTGGCAGGAGGTGTGCCCGGGGTTGGAGGGAAGCGTGCCCAGGGTGTGGCAGGAGGTGCGCCCGGGGTGTTGAGGGCCCCCAGGGTGTGGAGGGAGGGGTGAGGGGTGCGCCGGGGGTGTGGAGAGCGGCGCCCCGCAGCGCCGCGGGAGCCGCCCCGCCGCCGCTGCGGGCGCCCCACTCGGCGCCCCCCGGCCTACGGGATCATGGGAGACTTCGCCCATGAACGGCAAGGCGACGAGCACCCGGACGCGGCTGGAGCGAGGCCGCGGCGCCCTCGGCCCCGCACTGGAACTGGTCCATACGGGGCGTGCGCCCACCCGGGCCGTGCTGACCGCCGAGTTGGGCGTCACCAGGGCCACGGCCGGTGCGGTCGCAGCCGAACTGGAGGCGCTCGGACTCATCCGGGTGGACTCCCGTCCCGGGGCTGCCTCCGGCTCCCAGGGCCGCCCCTCCCACCGCCTCGCCGTGGACGGGAACGGGCCGGTCGCCCTGGCCGCCCAGGTGCACGCCGACGGATTCCGGGCTGCGCTGGTCGGACTCGGCGGCACGATCGCGGCGACCGCCCCCGGCTGTGTCACCGTCTCCGCCGATCCGGCCCAGGTGCTCGGCGAGGTGGTCGAGGCGGGCGCGGCGCTGCTGGAGGAGTCCGGTCGCCGCTGTGTCGGCGCGGGACTCGCCGTGCCCTCGGCGGTCGCCGAACCCGACGGCACGGCTCTCAACCCGCTGCATCTCGCCTGGCCCGCGGGCGCTCAGGTCCGCGACATCTTCGCCGCGTGCGTGCAGGCGGCCGGTATCACGGGGCCCGCATTCACCGGAAACGACGTCAATCTCGCCGCCCTCGCCGAGCATCGGCACGGGGCCGGCCGCGGAGCCCGGCACCTGCTCTGCGTCGCCACCGGCCACCGCGGTGTCGGCGGTGCGCTCGTGCTCGACGGCAGACTGCACACGGGCAGCTCCGGCCTCGCGCTGGAGGTCGGCCATCTGACCGTCAACCCCGAGGGGCGCGCCTGCCATTGCGGCAGCCGCGGCTGCCTCGACGTGGAGGCCGACCCGCTCGCGTTCCTCACGGCGGCCGGTATCGACCCCGGCCCCGAGGTCTCACTGCTCCAGCAGGCCAGGGACCTGCTGCGCAAGGAGTACGACGACCCCAACGTGCGCGCGGCGGCCGAGGAGATCGTCGACCGGCTGGGCCTCGGGCTCGCGGGGCTCGTCAACATCCTCAATCCGGACCGCATCATCCTGGGCGGTCTGCACCGTGAGCTGCTCGACGCCGATCCGGAGCGCCTGCGGGCGGTGGTCGCCGACCGCAGCCTGTGGGGCCGCAGCGGCAGTGTGCCCATCCTGCCGTGCACCCTCGACCACAACAGCCTGGTGGGTGCGGCGGAACTGGCCTGGCAGCCGGTGCTGGACGATCCGCAGAGCATGCTGGCGCAGCGTGTTCCGTGAACTCCCGTGACGAAGGAGGCCCGTATGCGGCCCGGCGGTCCGGCCCGGGAGTGCGTCCGGGGTGCCCGCCGCGCGCCTCGTGCGGGTCGTCGGCCCAGCCGTCGGGACCCGCGAACGTCCGCGCCGCCACCGGGCGGGCCGGCTGCGCGGCTACCGGGGCATGCCGGGGTCTCGCGTACCCCGCACCGATCCCGGTCGGCCGATCGGCGACCCCGCCCCGCGCGGTCGCCCGCTCCCGGGCCCGCCGGCACGGCATCGCACGGCTGAGGCCCCCGGCGTACCGCCTGCCTGACTGCTTCCACGGTTGCCTGCACGCCTGCACGCCTGCACGCCTGCACGCCTGCACGTCTGCACGTCTGCACGCCTGCACGCCTGCACGCCTGCCCGTTCGTCCCGGACTCCGGAACGGGCGGACGGGCGGTCGGGCGGGCGGACGGGCGGACGGGCGGACGGGCCCGGTCGCAGGCCCGGGAACACGCCCGTTCAGGTCGCCACGGCGGCCCGTACCGGGGTGCGTTCCCGCGGCTCCGCCTCGATGACGGGGAAGGGGGTGGTGGTCTTCCCGAAGACGGTGTCGACCGCGTACGGCGGTGGCGCCGCGGGGGGCGGGAGGGCCGTCGGCAGTGTGAACCATACGGCCTTTCCCTCATCGCCCTTGGGCCGTACTCCCCAGCTCTCGCTCACGGCCTCGACCAGCGCGAGCCCACGGCCGGTGGTCTCGAGCGGCCCCGCGGATCCCAGCATCGGTATCCGGGGGTCGTGGTCGTGTACCGACACGGTGAGCCGGTCGAGGAGCAACTCCATCTCCACGGTGCACAGCTTGTCGGGTTGTGCGTGCCGGTGGACGTTGGTCAGAAGCTCCGTGACGCCGAGTGCCGCCTGGTCGATCAGGCGATCGAGCTGCCAGTAGCGCAGTTGCGCTGAAACGATTCTGCGGATCTGGCCGATCCGCGACGGCAGAGCCTGGAGCTCCACCGTGCAATGCCTGCTTGCCTCGCTGATCACGGCTGCGACTCCCCGAAATAGGTCCGGAAGAAGACGAAGGATCGGATCCAGCAGTTGGCTGCCGACTGCTGTCTGCGCCGGCGGAGCTGGGTCACAGTGTCACCGCCGGTGAACCCTGAGTGATGAGTCAAGAGTGAACCCGGTGTGACACATGCGCAACTCCGCGCACACACGGCGCGGGTGGGATGGTGCGGCAGATCAGCCGGAACCGCCGCCGGCCTTGCGGAGCACCTCCAGGAGGCGGCCCGTCAGCGCCCTGCCCTCGCGTCCCCCGCCGGAGCCGCTCAGCGTCAGCCGGTAGCGAATGCCGTTGACCGTGGCGACGGCCCTGTCGGCGCCCCCCGTGAACCAGGGCCTGCCGACCCGGACCGCCCGCACCGGTGCGCTGTCGATGACCCGTCCGTAGCTGGTCAGCAGGGCCAGTGTGCCGCCCTCGACCAGGACCTGCCCGGCCGTCGTGAGCGAGCGGGGCCATCGCTCGATCCGCACGCCCGTGGCGCTGAACTCCGGGTCCCGCACGGGTGCCGTGAAATCCGCCTCCGACATGGACGCCCCCTTCGCGCCGTTCCTGCACCTCAGTCTGCACAGCCATCCGCACGGGCACCAGAGCGCTTCCCCGCCGCATCCAAAGGCAACCCCTATAGCACCCCCAAGTCAACGTTTGTGCAGGTGAGGGACCTATTGTGGACTATGGGAAGTGCCGGCTGGAAAGTAAGGAGCGGGGCGCATGACCACCTACGAGGCGATGGCCACCGTCGATGTGGACCGCAGCGACCCCGAGTACCGGGCATGGCTCAAAGAAGCCGTACGGAAGGTCCAGGCCGATGCCAACCGCTCGGCCGACACCCATCTGCTGCGCTTCCCACTGCCCGAGAGATGGGGCATCGACCTCTACCTCAAGGACGAGTCCACCCACCCGACCGGCAGCCTCAAGCACCGGCTGGCGCGATCGCTGTTCCTGTACGGGCTGTGCAACGGCTGGATCCGGCCGGGCAGGCCGGTCATCGAGGCCTCCAGCGGTTCGACCGCCGTCTCCGAGGCCTACTTCGCCAAGCTCATCGGGGTGCCCTTCATCGCCGTGATGCCCCGCACGACCAGCCGGGAGAAGTGCCGCCTCATCGAATTCCACGGTGGCCAGTGCCACTTCGTGGAGGACCCGCGGAAGATGTACGAGGAGTCGGCGACGCTCGCCGTTCGGACCGGCGGGCACTACATGGACCAGTTCACCTACGCCGAGCGGGCCACCGACTGGCGCGGCAACAACAACATCGCCGAATCGATCTACCAGCAGCTGAGGTTGGAGCGCTACCCCGAGCCCGCGTGGATCGTGGCCACCGCCGGTACGGGCGGTACCTCGGCGACCATCGCCCGCTACGTCCACTACATGCAGCACGACACCAGGGTCTGTGTCCCGGACCCGGAGAACTCCTGCTTCTTCGACGGCTGGACCCGGGGCGACGCGCTGGCCACCAGCGACTGCGGCTCCCGCATCGAGGGCATCGGGCGGCCCCGGATGGAGCCGAGTTTCGTGCCCGGAGCCATCGACCGGATGATGAAGGTGCCGGACGCGGCGAGTGTCGCGGCCGTACGGGCCCTGGAGAAGGCCATCGGCCGCAAGGCGGGCGGTTCCACCGGCACGGGGCTGTGGAGCGCGCTGAAGATCGTCGCCGAGATGGTGGCAGCGCGGGAGCAGGGGAGCGTCGTGACCCTGATCTGCGATCCGGGCGACCGCTACCTGGACAAGTACTACTCCGACGACTGGCTGGCGGAGCAGGGCCTCGACATCGCCCCGTACACCGCCGCCATCGAGCAGTTCCTGCGTACCGGAGGCTGGCCCGGCTGATCCCGGCTGATCCCGGCTGATCCCGGCTGATCCCGGCTGATCCCGGCTGATCGCGGTCCCCGCGGGCTGCGGCGGACGAGGGGCCGGCCGGGGCCTCCGGGCCCGCTGGGGTGCCGGCGGGCTCCGATCGCGGGTCCGCTTCCCCGGGCCCGGGGAAGCGGACCCGCGATCGGGGCGCGGTCGCTCGACGCGTCCGCCCGCGCAGTCGCTATGTCGCCGGTGAACCGAGCCGACGGTCCAGACGGCGTACCGCGTCGCGGAAGGCCCGGCCCACGGCCGGCTTCGCGAACCCCATCAGGAGGCGCACCGGAGCGGCGCCGTCGACCGCCATCGTCCACCTCACCCGGGTCCCGGAGCCCGCGGGCGACAGCCGCCACTCCTCGAGCATCGCCCGTACGCCCGGGGCGTTGGTCTCGTCGACGCGGTAGGCGTAGCGCTCCCGGGGCCGGGCGCTCACGATCGTCTCCTGGAAGCGGGCGCCGCCGCGCAGCCGGACCTCCCGGCCCCCGCCGTCCCGGGTCGGCCGCGCGGACGTGACGGCCGTGAACCAGCCCGGCCAGCCCTCGACGTCCTCCGCGAGGGCGCGGTACACGGCCGCGGGATCGGCCCGCACCTCCGCCGTGAACACGAGACGGACCGGTGCGGACTCGGCGAAGTCCGGCTCCACGGGCCTGAGTCGGTGAGCCATGAACCGTACCTCCGGGAAGAGTCGGAGCGGGGCGGACGGGGGAGTGGAGCCGTTGAGTCGTTGGGGGAGCGGGTCGGCCTGCGTGCGGGCCGTGGAGCCGTTGGGGGAGCGGGTCGGCCTGCGTGCGGGCCGTGGCAGGAGGCGGAGCCGTGGATGCGGAAGCGGCGGAATCGGCGGAAGCGGCAGGAGAGCACGACGCAGGGTCAGGGCCCGGCCCTGTCCTGTGTCCTGTGCCCCGTGCCCAGGGAAGGGGAGAGCGGGCGGACAGGCGCCCGCACAGGGGCGTGCGGGACGGCGGCTGCCGTCCGCCGGACGGTCACCGCCCGGGCGGCCGCGGATCGCCGCTGAGCAGAGCGTCCACCACGCGGCCGAAGACGCGGCTTCCGGCCCGCGCCAGTACCGGTCCTGCCGCGCCGGGAAGTCCCCGCACCCGCAGTTCCTCCGTCCAGGTCACCTCCGCCCCGCCCGGGGACTCCCGCACCACGATCTCCGCCCAGCCCAGCACGACCCGGCCGCGCTTCTCCAGCCGGCAGTACCCGGTACGCCCGCCCTCCGGCGGCTCCCAGCGCACGATCTCCATCGGATCGTCGAAACGGGCAGGGCCGATCCCCGTCCGGGCGACGAACAGGGTGCCTTCGGCGCTCGGCCCCTCCGTCACCACGGAGATCCGGGTCAGCGGCACCTGCGCTGCGTGCGCCGGCCAGTCGGTGAGCCGGCGCCATGCCTCGGCGACCGGCAGCGGTGTCGTACGCACGATGCGGAACACGGTCATTCGGGCGCCTCCGGGCGTTCCGCCGGCTCACCGGCGACCACGAGGTTCGGCAGGTACTCGGTGATCGCCTCGCGCGCCCCCTCGGGCAGTCCGGCGTCCGTCACCAGGGTGTCCACCTCGTCCAGCCGGGCGAACGAACTGAGCCCGACCGTGCCCCACTTGGTGTGGTCCGCCACGACCACGACCCGGCGGGCCGAGCGGACCAGCCGCCGATTGGTCTCGGCCTCCGCCAGACTGGGAGCCGAGAGCCCCGCCTCCACGGAGATGCCGTGGACCCCCAGGAACAGCAGGTCGAAGTGGAGGGAGCGGATCGCCTGGTCGGCGACCGGGCCCACCAGCGAGTCCGACGGAGTGCGTACGCCTCCCGTGAGAACCACCGTGGCGCCGGCGCCCGGACGCACCTCCGCCGCCCCACCCGGCCGCTGCGCCGTGTGGAACACGTCGGCCACCCGCACCGAGTTGGTCACCACCGTCAGGTCGGCGACGTCGACGAGCCGGTGGGCGAGCGCGTACGTGGTCGTGCCGCCCGACAGCGCGATGGCGCTGCCCGGGACGACCATCGCCGCCGCCGCCCGGGCGATGTCCTCCTTGGCGCCGGGCTCAAGCGACGACTTGGCCTCGAAACCGGGTTCGTAGGTGCTCGCCTCGGTGACCGGCACGGCACCCCCGTGCACCTTCTCCAGCACGCCCTGCCGGGCGAGGGCGTCGAGGTCGCGGCGGACGGTCATGTCGGAGACGTTCAGCCGGCGGGTGAGTTCATTGACGCGCACGCCGCCGCGCCGCCGCACCTCGTCGACGATCAGGGCGCGCCGCTGTTCCGCGAGGAGGTTCTGATTGTCGCTCACCGCTGGGGTCGGTCCTTCCGTCGTGCCGTCGAGATGCCACCGCTGTTCACCGAGGTTTCTCATCCTGCCACGGTGGGCGCGCCCCGGCGGAGGGGAGATTACGTACAGGGGCGCGCGGCCGCGCGCCGCGGTCCGGGATTCCGGGCACCGGGGAGCCCCCAACCGCCTCGAATCCCGCCGGCAGAAAGCGAGCCGCACAAGTGTCCCCTGACACATCGGGCCCCGTCCCGCAGCCCGGCGGGCCGGCCCTTGAGCTGCTGGTCCACGGCGTCGGCGGAGCCACCCCGCAGGGCATGCTCGGCGATCCGCGTACGGTGCGGGTGACCGGCGATGCGACCGCCGCCGTCTACCGGCGGGCCCAGGACGCCGGAGCCGACCTCCGCCCCGACCGCCTGCACGGTCGCGAGTGGCCCGTCCGCGAGTGGCCCGTCCGCGAGGCGTACTGCTGGTCCAACCTCACCTCGGGCGACGGGGCCAGGGCGCTTTGGCTGCTCCTGCTGCCGTTCATGGTCGTCAACCTGGCCCACTGGATGCGGCCCGCCACCACGGGCGGGGACAGGACCTCGCGGCTGTACGGGACGCTCGTCCGGCTGCTCGCCCTGAGCCTGACGGTGCTGTTCACCGCGGCGGCCTGCGAGGTCGCCCTCGATCTGACGGCCTGGCAGTGCGCGGGGTCCGCCCGCTGCTCCCAGGGCAGCTCCTGGATCGGCTTCCTCTCCGCCGCGAACGACGGCTGGTGGTCGCAGCCCGGCCGCCGGCTCTCCCTCGCCGCACTGGTGCCGGCCGCGTTGGTGGGACTGCTCTGGTACCTGTCCAACCGGACCTGGAGCGCCTACGAGGCCCAGCGTCCGCCGGACACCGCCATCGTGCCCGCGGGGCCGGGCGCCGGCTCCGGCGGGGGCGAGGTCCCCGGGAACCGCGAGCGCGAGGCAGCCGGGAACGGAAGGGCGGCCGGGGATGGAGGGGTGGCCGGGAACCGGGAGGCTGCCCGCAACCCGCGCAACCCGCGCAACCCGCGCAACCCGCGCAACCCGCGCAACCCCCGTAACCCCGCGGCCCCTTCGGCCCCCGTGACTTCCATGCCCTCCGAGCCCCCCGCGACGTCCGTGCCCCCCGCGTCGTCCGCGTCTTCCGGGCCCCGGGAGAACGGCCAGGGCACGGAGAACCGCGCGGAGTCCCCCGCCACCGGAAACCGCCGGGTCCCGGCGGCCACCGCCGCGCCCCTCGCCACCGGGGACGGCGAGCGCGGCGCCGCTGCCCCGGCCCGGGACACCGTCCGGCCCGCGCTCGGACGGCCCGGCTTCTGGTACGGCCGCAGGCTGGTCGCCCGGCTGCGCGCCGCGCACACCGCCGCGGGGTTCCTGGTCATCGCGGCCGCCGTGGCAGGTGCCGCGGCGCGCCACGACCGGAGCGCCGGCGTCCGTGCGCTGGAGATCGCCGGGTGGCTCCTCGAAGGGGTACTGGTCGTGGTCGGCGTCCTCGTCGTCGCAGTCGTGCTCCGCCGCGGCCGCAGCGAGGAGGTTCTCGACAACCGGATCGACCGGGCCGTCGTCAGCCGGCTGCCCGGCGTCTCGCTCGTCCTGCTCGCCGTGGCGGTGGTGTACGCGTCATGGTCGCGTCCCGGCTGGGCCTCCGAGGGCACGCTCCCCGGTGATGTCGCCTTCCGCGTCATCGCCGTCGCCCAGGGGGGCCTCGTCGTCGCGCTCGCCGTCGCCGCGGGTGTGCTGCACCTCCGCGTCCGGCACGGCCGCACCGCGATGCGCGGTCTGGGCGGCCCCGGGGTCGCTCTGCTCGCCTGCGCGCTCGGGGGCGTGATGACGGGAGGTCTCGCCCAGCGGGTCGCCGACTGGCTCGACGGGTCGGGCACCCCGGGGGAGGGAGGAGGCGCGATCCCCGGTCCGCCGGTACTGCTCAGCTGGCAGGCGTCGGTCATCCCGGTGCTGCTGCTCCTGCTCCTGGTGCCGCTCTGCGTCCTCGGCATCCGGACCCGGCGGACCGCGCGCGCCCTCGGCGACCGGGTCGAGCGGGACTACCCGGACGAGCGACCCGACCCGGTGCGCACCCGCCGGATCGCGGCCATCCGCGCCCGCGCGGGTCTCACCGACGCCGCGCCGGCCGTCATCGCGATCCTGTGCCTCGCGACGCTGCTGCTCGGCGCGGGCGCGGTCGCCGGGGCGTGGATCAGCGCGGAGGTGCCCGGCGAGGCGTTCGACGGGGCCCATCCGCTCGTCGCGGCCGCCGCCGACGCCGCGCAGGCCCTCGGCTCCTGGCTGGTCGGACTGGGCTTCATCCTCTTCGTCACCTGGGGCCGGCGCGCCTACCGGGACGCCTCTGCCCGCCGCACCATCGGCATCCTCTGGGACGTCGGCACCTTCTGGCCCCGCGCCGCCCACCCGTTCGCACCGCCCTGCTACGCCGAGCGGGCCGTCCCCGACCTCACCTGGCGGATGGCGTCCTGGACCTCCGCCACCGGCGGACGGCTCGTGATCTCCGGCCACTCGCAGGGCAGTGCGCTGGCCGCGGCCGCGGTCTGGCAGCTGCCCGCGGCCACCCGCCGGCGCGTCGCCCTGCTCACCTTCGGTTCACCGCTGGAGCGGCTCTACGGCCGCTGGTTCCCCGCCTACTTCGGCGCCGAGCAGCTGCGCGGCCTGCACCGGGAACTGCACTGCTGGCGCAACCTCTGGCGGCACACCGACCCGATAGGCGGGCCGGTCCGGCTTCCGGCCGAGGACGGCAGGCCCGCGGTCGACCGGGAAGCGCTCAGGGACCCCGTGGTGTACGGGCGGACGGACGCCCACCCCCTGCCGGAGCCCGTCCTCGGGCACTCCGGCTACCAGGCCGACCCGGCGTTCGCCGAGGAACGCCGGGCCCTCCTGGAGCGGCTGCCGCCCGCGCTGCCCCGCCGGCGCGACGCCGGCGTCCCGTATCAGGGCAGTTCGGGCAGGTCCTCCGGGTAGAGCAGCGACAGGTCGTCGGTGCTCGGCTCGGCGAGTTCGGACACCCGGCCCGCGTGCCGCTCGACCATCGACTCGAAGGTCTGGCGCGCGGTCCGGCCGTTGCCGAACGCCGGGCCCTTCGGCATTGCCGTGAAGTACTTCCCCAGCGCCTCGGCGGTGCCCTCGGCCAGCCGGTACTCGTGCTCCTCGGCCTGCTGCCGGACGATCCGCAGCAGTTCGTCGGGCAGATAGTCGCTGAAGGTGATGGTCCGTGAGAAACGCGAGGCGACACCGGGGTTGACCGTGAGGAACCGCTCCATCTCGGCGGTGTACCCGGCGACGATCACGACCACGGCGTCCCGGTGGTCCTCCATCAGCTTCACCAGCGTGTCGATGGCCTCCCGGCCGAAGTCCCGGCCGGAGTCCTCCGGCGAGAGCGCGTACGCCTCGTCGATGAACAGCACGCCGCCGCGGGCCCGTTCGAAGGCCTCCTGGGTGCGGATCGCGGTGGATCCGATGTGCTCGCCGACGAGGTCGACCCGGGACACCTCGACCAGATGGCCCCGCTCCAGGACCTTGAGGGACGCCAGGATCTCTCCGTACAGCCGGGCCACCGTCGTCTTGCCCGTGCCCGGGGAGCCGGTGAAGACCAGATGGCGGCGGACCGAAGCGGCCTTCAGGCCCGCCTCCTGCCGGCGCCGGCCCACCTCGATCATGTTGGTGAGGGTCCGGACCTCGCGCTTGACGCTCTCCAGGCCCACCAGGGCGTCCAGTTCACCGAGGACCGCGTCCGACGTCCTGGCGGCGGGGGCGGCCGCGGGGGCGGGGGCGGCGGCAAGCTCGGGCTCGGCGGTCCGCTGGCCGGGGATCACGGACAGCAGCCCGGGCGACCGGGTGGCGGTGGCCACCACCGGAGCCGTCGCGGGCGGCGCCGAACGCACACCGCTCTCGTCGCTGGAGCAGTCCTCGACGGCGGTGCCGTCCTCGGGGTACTCGTAGCCGCCGCGTGCGCAACGCTCCGTGCGGCAGCGGGTCAGGGTCGCACGGCAGCCGTCCATGATGTGGAAGCCGTAGCCGCCGCTGCCGGAGACCCGGCAGTCGTGGAAGGTGCCGCGGCCCTCGGCGGAGACGTAGAAGCCGGCCTCGGCCGGCGAGGTCACCGTGCACCGCTCGATGGAGGGGTCCGCGCCCTTGGTGACGATGACGCCCGTCTGCGCGCCGTCGATGGTGCAGTTGCCGAGTGTGCCGCCGCTGCCGTGGTCGCGGAACCAGGCGCCGGTCGAGGCGTCCCGGATGCGGCAGTCGTCGAGCTGGGCGGTGGCCCCGTCGCTGACGGACACGGCCGTGTTCCGCACCTGGGTCAGATCGCTGTCGACCACGTCGGCACGCGAGCCGCGGTCCAGGACGAACAGGGCGTCCGGGACGTCGTGCACCCGGCAGGAGTCGAGCACCGCGGTCGCGCCGTCGCTGACCCAGACGGCCGGGTAGTCGCCCGTGCTGTCGTGGATCTCGCACTGGTTGGCGTCCACCCTCGTCCCCGGGTCCCACACCGAGAGGCCGTTGCGGCCGAACCGCCGCACCGTCGAGCGGGTGAGCGTGAGCACCGAACGCGACCTCAGGTCCACGGCGTTCTCCGGCACGTCGTGGATGTCGCAGTCGGCGAGGGTGAGCACCGCGTCCGTGTCGAGCGTGATGCCGTCGGAGGCGGTGCGGTGCACCCGCGAGTCCGTCAGATGGGCCGTCGCCCGGGCCGTGACCTGCACACCGGCGCCCTTGATCTCGTACACCTCGCAACCGAGCGCCTCCAGGGCGCTGTTCTCCCCGGTGACGCTCAGCCCGGAGCCGGAGGCGTGGTGCACCTGGCAGCGCTCCAGCCGCGGATGCGCGCCGCCGCGGACCGACACCCCGGACTGCCCGGCGGCGACGACCTCGCAGTCCTCGAACACCCCTCCGGCGCCGTCCAGTACACCGATCCCGACGCCGGCCGGATTGTCCACCGTGCAGCGCCGCACGGTGGGGCGGGCCGCCCCGCGGACCTCGATGCCCGCCGCCGAGCGCGTCACGATCCGCAGATCGGTCAGCTCGGGGGTGCCGTCCTCGACGAGCAGCGCGGGCGCCGTGGCGTCCTGCCCCTCGACGTGCAGGTCCTGCACGGTCGCCGACGCGCGGACGGTCAGCGGCACCCCGTCCGAGGGGGCGATCCGCACCGAGCCGGCCGAGCCGTCCGCCCCGCGGAGCGTCACGGCACGCCGGAGTACGAGGTTCTCCCGGTACGTGCCGGGTGAGACGGTGAGGACGTCGCCGTCGGCCGCCGCCTCCAGGGCCGCGGCGAGAGAGGCGTACTCACCCGTGCGGCGCCGCCACCGCGATGTGCCGGTGTGCGTCACCTGGACCGTGCCCTGTGCCATGGTGCTGATCTGCCCCCACCTCGTGCGTCGGTCGCGCCCGTGCCGCGCGTCGCACCACCGTAGCGTGCGGGGGAACCGGGGGTTGACCGGTCGGCGGCACGCGCTCGTGCGGCCGGGGCCGGCGCCCCGCGCCCCGCGGTCCGGCTTCCCCGTACCGCCGTGCTCAGGCCAGGACGAGCACCGGGTCGCCGACGCGGAGGGTCCCGGTGCGCTCCGGTACGAGGTTCTGGCCGAAGACCAGCCGGTCGCCGAAGCGGCGGTGCCGGGCCAGGGTGCGCAGCGGCTCCTTCCCCCGTGCCGCCGTGGCCTGGTCGGTGGTCGTGACGACGCAGCGGCCGCAGGGCTTGACCACGCGGAAGGGCACCTCGCCGACCGCGACGCGCTTCCAGCCGTCCTCGGCCCACGGGGCGGTGCCGTCCACGACCAGATTGGGGCGGAAGCGGTTCATCGGCAGCGGGCCCTCGTCCGCGTGGTCGCCCTGGGCGATCAGCGAGTTGAGCGCGTCGAGGGAAGCGGCGGACGCGAGCAGCAGGGGGAAGCCGTCGGCGAACGAGACGGTCTCGCCCGGCAGCGCGTAGCCGGGGTCGACGGGGCGGCGGTACGCCGGGTCGTCGAGGTGCACCAACCGGACCGGTGCGTCCAGGTAGGCGCTGAACCAACGGTCGGAGGCGGTGCCCGCGGGCACCGCCTCCACCTTCTCCCCGAACAGCTCCACGACGGTGGTGCCGGACGGCTCGGGCACCGCGACGGTCAGCGGTGCCGTGCCGGGTGCGGTCAGCCGGACGGCGCCGTCCGCGAGCGGCGCCGCGGCGGCCAACGCCAGTCGCGGCTGCTGGCGTTGGGTGA
This sequence comes from Streptomyces spongiicola, assembly GCF_003122365.1. Classification (NCBI taxonomy): domain Bacteria; kingdom Bacillati; phylum Actinomycetota; class Actinomycetes; order Kitasatosporales; family Streptomycetaceae; genus Streptomyces; species Streptomyces spongiicola. The sequence continues at coordinate 2,321,820 of NZ_CP029254.1, read as the reverse complement.
CGGCCCGGCCCGCCGCGTCCACGAGCATCCACCGGCGGTCGCCCGCGAGTCCCCAGGGCTCCACTGCGGCCTCGGCCGGTGCGTGGCCCGCGACGGACTTGACCGGGTGGACGTGGAGGGAGCGCAGTACGGGAGTCGCCATACGGCCATCCTGCCAGGTGCCCCGCGTCTTCCGCCGGTCGCGGTGGTCAGGCCGGTCTCAGTAGCCACCGCCCTGGTAGGGCCGGTTGTACGGATCGTCGTAGGGCGGGGGCGCGGGCATCGGCCGCGGTGCCGCGGCCGGCCGCATCGCCTCGTACCCGCCCGCCATCGGGCGGGGCGTGTACTGCTGCTGCCCGCCCGGGTAGCCGCGCGGGCCGACGGGCTGCTGGGGGATGTACGGGGCGGCCGTCTGCTGCAGGGGCACCGGTTGCGGCGCGGGCTGGGGGTAGCCGTAGGCCGGGCCGGGCTGGGAGGGGGCCGCCGGGAGGGCGGGCAGTGCCGCGGGCAGTGCCGGCAGGTGGCTGCCGCCGGTGTCGTACGCGGAGGGCACTCGGATCGGCGCGATCTGAGGCGTGCCCCGCTCGGCGACCAGGGAGTCGTAGATCGGGGTGTCGGGAAAGGACGGCGCGGAGTGGTAACCGCCGCCGTAGGTGGAGCGGGGGGAGGTCATGGCACCTAAGTTAAGCGGAGGATGTGCTGGTTGGGGAGCCCGATAAGAGGGTTGTTTGACGTATTGCTTGGCGACCGGGATTCCCCAATCAGAGCGAACGTGGGAAAAACGGTCGCGCCTCGGTGTTTGGATCGTGTAAAGAGCGAGCTGGGAAGGGGTTTCCCGCGGGTCCCGCGAGGCGTCCCGGCGGCGCCGGGGCTACCTTGTCCGCACGCACTTCTCCGCGCCTGTACGTCTTCGGGCGCGAGCGGGGAAGGGCGAGACGGGCAAGACGAGCAAGACGAGATGAGCACCGCAAGACGTGCAGGGCAGGGCGAGCAGGATGGGGGCGAGGCGGATGGCGGCGAGGACGCCCATGCCCAAGGGGGCCAATGTTCCGGTACCCGCACCGAGAGTTCGGGTCGAGTTGGGCTGGAGTTCGGGAAAGGGGGTCCCGGACGTGGACGCGTCGGCGCTCCTGCTCGCCTCGGGATCGGGCAGGGTCCGCTCCGACGCCGACTTCGTCTTCTACAACCAGCCGGCGCACGCCTCGGGTGCGGTGCGCCACGAGGGCAAGCACGCCGCGGACGGTGCCACGACCGACCGGATCGCGGTCGATCTGGGGCGCGTCGAGCCGGCCGTCGAGCGCATCGTGCTCGCCGCCTCCGCCGACGGCGGCAGCTTCGGGCAGGTCCCGGGACTGTACGTGAGGGTCCTCGACGCCGCGGCCGGCACCGAGATCGCCCGCTACGAGAGCCGGGACGCGACGGTCGAGACGGCCTTCGTCCTCGGCGAACTCTACCGGCGCGGCGGTGCCTGGAAGTTCCGGGCGGTGGGACAGGGATACGAAAGCGGGCTGGAGGGCCTCGCGACCGACTTCGGCATCACGGTCGACGAACCCCCGCAGCCGGCCCCGCCCCCGGCACCCCCCGCACCGGCTCCCCCGAAGCCCCCCGGGCCGACGGCGCCCGCCCCCGCTCCGGTGCCCGCCGCCGGGCCGGTACGCCTCACCAAGGTCACACTGACGAAGGAGGCGCCGACCGTCTCGCTCGCCAAGCAGGGCGGTACGTCCGGCGTCATGCGGGTCAACCTCAACTGGGAGGTGCGCAAGCAGTTCAGGGGGTGGGGGGCCAAGCTCGGCCGGGCCGTGGCGACGCACTCCGACCTCGACCTCGACCTGTGCGCGCTCTTCGAACTCGCGGACGGCCGCAAGGGGGTCGTCCAGGCTCTCGGCAACGCGTTCGGCGCACTCCACCAGCCCCCGTACATCCACCTCGACGGCGACGACCGCACGGGTGCGGTGGCCGCCGGCGAGAACCTCACCGTCAACCTCGACCACCGGGACGCACTCCGCCGCGTGGTCGTCTTCGTCACCGTCTACGAGGGCGCCCGCAGCTTCGCCGACCTGCACGCCACCGTCACCCTCCAGCCGCAGCACGGCGCCCCCGTGGAGTTCTCCCTCGACGAGTGCACCGTCCCGTCCACCGTCTGCGCCCTCGCGCTGATCACCAACCAGGGCGGTGACCTCGTCGTCCGGCGCGAGGCCCGCTACCTGGTGCCGGAACGCGGAGTCAGTCCCCAGCGCACCGTCGACCACGCCTACGGATGGGGCATGAACTGGACGCCCGGCAGGAAGTGAGCCGATCCGGGCGTCAGCGGTCGGACGCGGCCTCCGGGCGGGGACACGTGCGCCCCTTCCAGGCCGCACCCCGCCCCCGGCGGTGCCGCACGGCCGAATCCACCGTCATCAGCAGATAGAGCAGGGCGGTGAACGGCAGCAGCGGGGCGAGCCACAGCGTCTGCCGGTAGTAGCGGAGCATCGGGACGTACGTCCCCGCCATCACCGCCCAGGCCAGCAGCCCCGCCCAGCCCGCCACCGCGGATCCCGGAACCACCGGGACGGCCGCGGCGTACACCGCGACGGGCGGCGCCAGATAGACCACCGCGATACCGGCGACCGTCCCCGCCAGGAGCAGCGGACTGTACCGCAGCTGGGCGTAGGCGCTCCGGGACACCATCCGCCACAGGTCCACCAGCCGCGGATAGGGGCGGATGCTGTCCACCCGCTCGGCGAGCCCCAGCCAGACCCGTCCGCCGGCCCGGCGCACCGCCCGTGCCACCGCGACGTCGTCGATCACCGCCTGCCGTACCGACTCCGGGATCCCGGCCCGTTCGGCCGCCTCGGTGCGCAGCAGCACACACCCGCCCGCGGCCGCCGTGGCCCGTGCGGGCTCCCGGTTGACCCAGCGGAACGGGTAGAGCTGGGCGAAGAAGTACACGAACGCGGGTACGACCAGGCGCTCCCAGCCCGTCGCCACCCGCAGGCGCGCCATCTGCGACACCAGATCGAGGTCGTTCGTCTTCGCGGCCGCGACGAGTTCGCGCAGGCTGTCCGGCTCGTGCGCGATGTCGGCGTCGGTGAGCAGCAGATAGTCGGGGCCGAGGGTGCGGGCCAGGTCGATCCCGTGCCGCAGCGCCCACAGCTTGCCCGTCCACCCCGGCTCCGGATCGCCCGGCGAGGTCACCGTCAGCGGCAGCCCCTCGCCCTGCTCACCCAGCTTGCGGGCCAGTTCACCCGTGCCGTCCGTACTGCCGTCGTCGACGAGCACCACCGACGCCCTGCCCGGATAGCTCTGCCGCAGCAGCGACGGCAGACTCTCCGGGAGCACGCCGGCCTCGTCCCTGGCCGGCACGACGATCACCACCGACGGCCAGTGCGCCGGCGCCGTCCGCCGCGGCAGCCGCTGGTCGGTGCGCCAGAAGAAGCCCTGCCCGAGCAGCAGCCACAGCCACGCGGCCAGGGACGTCACGGCGATCCACGCAAGGGGGCTCATCCGCCGCAGTCTGCACCACATCGCGGGCGCCGCAAGGGCGGTCGGCTAGGGTGACCGGGTGAAGATCGCGCTCATGGACTCCGGTATCGGCCTCCTCGCGGCGGCCGCCGCGGTGCGCCGGTTGCGGCCCGACGCGCATCTCGTCCTCTCCTCCGACCCCGACGGCATGCCGTGGGGCCCGCGCACCCCGGAGGACCTCGCCGAGCGCGCCCTCACCGTCGCCCGGGCCGCGGCCGCACACCGTCCCGACGCGCTGATCGTCGCCTGCAACACCGCCTCCGTGCACGCCCTCCCCGCCCTGCGCGCCGCACTGGAGCCCGGTCTTCCGGTCGTCGGGACGGTACCCGCGATCAAGCCCGCGGCCGCCGGTGGCGGCCGCGTCGCCATCTGGGCCACCCCGGCCACCACCGGCAGCCCCTACCAGCGCCGGCTGATAGCGGACTTCGCCGACGGCGTCCAGGTCACCGAGGTGCCGTGCCCCGGCCTCGCCGACGCCGTCCAGTGGGCGGACGAGGCGGGGGTGGCCCGTGCCGTGGCCGCCGCCGCCGCGCTCACCCCGTCGGACGTACGTGCCGTGGTCCTCGGCTGCACCCACTACGAACTCGTCGCCGGGCGGATCCGCGCGGCCGTGGCGCAGGGCCGCCCCGACGGGCTCCCGCCGGTCGTGCTGCACGGCTCAGCCGTCGCCGTCGCCACCCAGGCGCTGCGGCGCGCGGGTGGCCGCCCGGCGCCCTCGGCCGCACCGGACGGGGGGCTCACGGTGCTGCTCAGCGGACGTGGGTCGGAGCTTCCCGCGGAGGCCCGGGCGTACACCGAGGGCAGGCTGCTCGAAGCGGTGAAACCGGTCACGCGCGCGCACTGAGCGGCGGTCCGCCGGCGGACCGGGCCGGCCTGCGGCGGTCTGCAGCGATCTGCGGCGGCCTGCAGCGATCTGCGGCGATCTGCACGGAAGCGCACCCGGATGCCGCACCTCCGGCTCCGGGGCCCTCCGTTCCGGGCGATGCTCCCCAACCGGAACGTGGGTACCGTGCGAGGCATGACGGACCACCCCCGTGACCAGGGGCAGGCCGGAGGACCACCGCCCGCCCTCTGGACCGGTCGCGCGACCAACCGCCTCCAGTGGCTGCCGGCCTCCGCCGGAGCGGCCTGCATGGCCCTCGGCATCGAACTCGCCGTCGACGAGCCGTGGACGTCCGGCATCGTGCCACTGCTGATGTCGGTCATCGGCTGCGTCTCCGCCGGGCTGCTGATGCTCTTCGGGACCCTCGCCTTCGTCCATGTGGCGGTGAGGGTCGACAGCGACGCCATGGAGGTGCGCTGCGGCCACATGGGGGTGCCCCGCCGCAGGATCCCGCTCGACCAGGTCGTCCGCGCGGAGTTCGTCCCCAGGGTCACGCCGTGCCACTGGGGAGGCTGGGGTTGCCGCTGGCGCCCGGAACAGGGCACCGCCGTCGTCGTCCGCCGGGGCGAGGGCATCGCGCTCACCCTCGGCGACGGCCGCACCTTCACCGTCACGGTGGACGACGCCGAGACGGCGGTCCGGGTGATCCGCGACCACCTGAGGCCGGGGACCACCACGGGGCCCGCGCCGGCCGTCTGACCCGGGGCGAGGGCATCGCGCTCACCCTCGGCGACGGCCGCACCCTCACCGTCACGGTGGACGACGCCGAGACGGCGGTCCGGGTGATCCGCGACCACCTGAGGCCGGGGGCCACCACGGGGCCCGCGCCGGCCGTCTGACCCGGGGCGGAAAGCGCTCCGCCCTGCCGCTCGGCACGCTCCCGCCGGGGAGCGGACCGTGCCGCCGTAGACTCCGGCACGTGAGCGCCACCATCACTCCCGCCGACACCCGGCCGCCCGAGCCCCCCTCGTCCGTCCGGGCCCGCCTGCGGCTGCGGCGGCTCACCAGGCCCGCCGCGGCCGTGCTGTCCGGGGCCATGCTGTTCCTGAGCTTCCCGCCGCGCCCGCTGTGGTGGCTGGCGCTCCCCGCCTTCGCCCTGCTCGGCTGGAGCCTCTACGGGCGCCGGGCCCGGGCCGCCTTCGGGCTCGGCCACCTCGCCGGGCTCGGCTTCCTGCTGCCGCTGCTGGTCTGGACGGGGGAGGAGGTCGGCCCCGTCCCGTGGCTGGCCCTGGCCGCCGTCCAGGCGCTCTTCGTCGCGGCGACCGCTGCCGGGATCGCCCTGGTGTCCCGGCTGCCGCTGTGGCCGCTGTGGGCGGCTGCCGTATGGGTCCTCGGTGAGGGGCTGCGCGCGCGGGTACCGTTCGGCGGCTTCCCCTGGGGCAAGATCGCCTTCGGGCAGGCCGAGGGCGTCTTCCTGCCGCTCGCCGCGGTGGGCGGCACCCCCGTGCTGGGCTTCGCGGTCGCGCTGTGCGGCTTCGGGCTGTACGAGACGGCCCGCCGCCTCCGTGCGTACCGCAGGACCGGCCGGCTGCCGCGCGGACCGCTCGCCGCCGCCACCGCCGCCGTCCTGCTCCCGGTCACCGCCGCCCTCGCCGCGCTCCCCCTCGTCGACGACTCCGCCGAGGACGGCACCGCGACCGTCGCGGCGGTCCAGGGCAACGTGCCGAGGCTCGGCCTCGACTTCAACGCGCAGCGCCGGGCCGTCCTCGACAACCACGCGGCCCGCACCGAGCAGCTCGCCGCGGACGTCGCCGCGGGCAGGGTGGCCAAGCCCGACTTCGTGCTGTGGCCGGAGAACTCCTCCGACCTCGACCCCTACCGCAACGGCGACGCACGGCTCGTGATCGACCGGGCCGTCGAGGCCGTCGGGGTGCCGACCGTGATCGGAGCGGTCCTCACCCCCGGGACCGGACCGCTGCGCAACACCCTGATCGCCTGGGAGCCCGGGAAGGGGCCGGTGGCCGCCTACGACAAGCGGCATGTGCAGCCGTTCGGCGAGTACATCCCCATGCGGCCGTTCGTCCGCCTCTTCAGCTCCGACGTGGACCGGGTCCGCCGCGACTTCGGCCCCGGGGACAAGGTGGGCGTCTTCGACCTGGCCGGGACCAGGGTGGGCCTCGCCACCTGCTACGAGGCTGCGTTCGACTGGGCCGTGCGGGACACCGTCACCCACGGCGGCCAGCTCATCTCGGTACCCAGCAACAACGCCACCTTCGGCCGCAGCGAGATGACCTACCAGCAGCTGGCCATGTCCCGGGTACGGGCGGTCGAGCACAGCAGGGCCGTCGTGGTGCCGGTCACCAGCGGTGTCAGCGCGATCATCCGGCCCGACGGGACGATCGCGCGGCAGACCCGGATGTTCACCCCGGACGCCCTGGTCGCCGAGGTGCCGCTGCGCTCCTCCCTGACCCCCGCGACCCGCATGGGCGCCCTGCCCGAGGGCGTGCTCGCCGCACTGGCGCTCGGCGCCCTGGGCCTGGTGGGCCGCAACCGTGTGAAGGAGCGCGGGGCCGCCGACCGTTAGGGTCGGTCCATGGGCATCCCCGACTTCATCCGCGAGATCCGGATTACCGCCGGTCACCAGCTGCTCTTCCTGCCGGGGGTCAGTGCCGTGGTCTTCGACGACGACGGCCGGGTGCTCCTGGGACGACGCGCCGACACCGGCGGATGGTCGATCATCGGCGGCATCCCCGAGCCGGGGGAGCAGCCCGCGGCGGCGGCGGTCCGCGAGGTGTACGAGGAGACCGCCGTACGCTGCGTCGCCGAGCGCGTCGTGCTCGTCCAGACCCTCACGCGGCCGGTGACCTATCCCAACGGCGACCGCTGCCAGTTCATGGACGTCTGCCTGCGCTGCCGGGCTGTGGACGGCGAGGCACGTGTCAATGACGACGAGTCGCTGGAGGTGGGGTGGTTCCCCATCGACATGCTGCCGGAACTCCAGGAGTTCGCGCTCTTCCGGATCAAGCAGGCGCTCAGGGACGGCCCGACGTGGTTCGACACCACGGCCACCTGATGAACTATGGCTGCTGACCATATCGGTCGGCGTCTTCGCCCTCCCTAGGGTGCGGACCATGGCCATGAACCCGGGTCCCGCCCCCCAGCCCGTCCCCTCCGCCGTATCCGCCGTATCCGCCGTATCCGCGTCCGCCTCCGCCTCCGCCGCGAGTCCGACCGTCGCCCTCGACCTCGGCGGCCGCACCGCCCTGGTCACCGGGGCCGCGGGCGGGATCGGGCGCGCCTGCGCTCTGCGGCTCGCGGCGGCCGGAGCGAAGGTCAGGGCCGTCGACCGGGACGGGGCCGGTCTGGAGGACCTCGTCGGGCAGTCCCGGGACCTCGGCCTCGCGGGTGCCGTGGAGCCCCTCACCCTGGACCTGACCGACCTCGGCGCCGCCGAGGACGCCGCCGCCGGCACCGACGTGCTGGTGAACAACGCGGGCCTGCAACTCGTGCGCCCCATCGAGGAGTTCCCGCCGGACGTCTTCCACACCGTCCTCACCGTCATGCTGGAGGCCCCTTTCCGGCTGATGCGGGGCGCGCTCCCGCAGATGTACGCCAAGGGGTGGGGGCGCATCGTCAACCTGTCCTCCGTACACGGGCTCCGCGCCTCGGCCTACAAGTCCGCCTATGTGGCCGCCAAACACGGTCTGGAAGGACTGTCCAAGACCGCGGCCCTCGAAGGCGCGGCCCACGGGGTCACCTCCAACTGCGTGAACCCCGGCTATGTGCGCACCCCCCTGGTCGAGAGGCAGATCGCGGACCAGGCCGCCGCCCACGGCATCCCGGAGGAGCGGGTCCTCGCGGAGGTCCTGCTGAAGCACTCGGCCCTGAAACGGCTCGTCGAACCGGAGGAGGTCGCGGAGGCAGTCGCCTACCTCTGCACCCCGCAGGCGTCCTTCGTCACCGGTGCGTCACTCGCCCTGGACGGCGGCTGGACGGCGCACTGAACCGGCCGGCCGGCCGGGCGGATCCGCGAGCCGCGGGTGACGCGGTTGTCCACAAGGGCCCCGTCGTCCACAGGGCTGGCGGGACCCCCGGCACGACGGGTATCCCTGTGACCATGTCCCACGAACAGGTCTCCTACCTGGAGCTCCTCGCACGCGGCGCGCACGCCGAGGCATACGACCGGCCCGTGTTGCTGGCCCGGGCGGCCGGTGCCGGCCCCGAGGCGCTGTCCGGCCTCGAGCAGGCCAAGCAACTCGCCCTGCGCGTCCGCGCCGAACTTGAGGGCAGACGCCGCCGCGAGGCGGAGCTGTCCGCGCTCTTCGAGACCGCGCACGACCTGTCGGGGCTGCGCGACCTCGACGCGGTACTGCGGGCCATCGTGCAGCGCGCCCGCTCCCTCCTCCGCACGGAGGTCGCCTACCTCAGCCTCAACGACCCCGCGGCCGGAGACACCTACATGCGGGTCACCGAGGGCTCGGTGTCCGCCCGCTTCCAGCAGCTCCGGCTCGGCATGGGCGAGGGGCTCGGCGGACTGGTCGCCCAGACCGCCCGGCCGTACGTGACCGACAACTACCTCGACGACGAACGGTTCCGGCACACCCGGGCCATCGACTCGGGCGTGCGGGACGAAGGACTCGTCGCGATCCTCGGCGTCCCGCTGATGCTGGGCAGCCAGGTGATCGGCGTGCTCTTCGCCGCCGACCGCCGCGCCCGGGTCTTCGAGCGGGAGCAGGTGGCGCTGCTCGCCTCCTTCGCCGCCCACGCGGCGGTCGCCATCGACACCGCGCATCTGCTCGCCGAGACGCGGAACGCACTGGCGGAGCTGGAGCGGGCGAACGCCATCATCCGCGACCACAGCGCCGTCATCGAGCGCGCCTCGGGCGTCCACGACCGGCTCACCGAACTGGTTCTGCACGGCGGCGGGGTCCAGGACGTCGCCCGTGCCGTGTCGGAGGTGCTCGACGGGACGGTGGAGTTCGCCGAACCGGACGCGCCCGCGCTGGCCGGCGTGGAGTTCTCCGGCGCCGACGGCCACGCCGTACGGCACGCGGACGACTGGGTGGTGGCCGTCTCCGCCGGCGGGGAACTCCTCGGCGCGCTCGTGCTGAGCGGCCACCCCGCCCCCGACCCCGTCGACCGGCGCACCCTGGAGCGCGCCGCCATGGTCACCTCGCTGCTGCTGCTGGCCCGCCGCTCCGCCGGCGAGGCCGAGCAGCGGGTGCGCGGGGAACTGCTGGACGACCTGCTCGACTCACCCGGACGCGACCCCCGCCTGCTGCGCGAGCGCGCCGCCCGGCTACGGGCCGACCTGGACGCCCCGCACGTGGTGCTCGCCGCCCGCGTCGACGCCCAGGCGGCCGGCGGACGCGGCGACCGGGCCACCGCAGACCGCCAGCGCCTGTGGTCCGCGGCCTCGCATCTGGCGGCCACCCGCCACGGACTGGCGGCGACCCGCGACGGAGGCACGGTGCTCCTGCTGCCGACGGGACCCGAGGGCAGCGCGCCCGAGCTGGCACGCCAGGCGGCGAAGCAGCTCGGCGCCACCCTCCGCGAGCCCGTCACCGTCGGCGCCTCGGCGCCGGTCGCGGCACCCGCCGGAAACCCCGGCTCGGTCGCCGCGGCCTATGCGGAGGCGCGGCGCTGTGTGGAGGCCCTGAGGCTGCTGGGCCGCTCCGGGGAAGGCGCGGCGGCACCGGACCTGGGATTCCTCGGGCTGCTGCTCGCCGACACCGGGGACATCGGGGGATTCGTCCACCGCACCATCGGGCCCGTCGCCGACTACGACGAGCGCCGCGGCACGGACCTGGTGCGCACCCTCGACGCCTACTTCGCCAGCGGAACGAGCCCGGCCCGCACCAAGGACGCCCTGCATGTGCATGTGAACACGGTCGCCCAGCGGCTGGAGCGCATCGGCAGGCTCCTGGGCGCGGACTGGCAGTCGCCCGCCCGTGCCCTGGAGATCCAGCTCGCGCTGCGGCTGCACGCGATATCGGGGGCCGCGGTGCGCTGAAGGCCCTTCCCCGCCGGGTGTGCGGCGCCGGCTGACCCGGGGCCGGTGCGCCGGGGCCCAGACCGAGTGTGCGGCCCGGTCGTCCGATCCGCCCGCGCCCCGGTGTTCCCGCGCTGCCCGGGCCACCGCAGACCGCGCCGGGGGCACGGCCCCACCGCACGCCCTGGCCGGCCCGCCCCACCGGCCACGTCCTTCGGTCGCGTCCCTTCGGTCACCTGCCCCGGGCAGGGCCCGGGGGCGCGGACGCACCCGCCAGGCGCACGGCGCCTACCCGTCGCCCCGCGCGCCCGGGGCCGCGCCGACCGTTGTGCACGGTCCACGCGGCTCCGGAGGTGTGAAGGTGTGACGGTGTGAACGGGTCAGGCGGAGGCCGGGGCGTCCGCCGCGTTCGATTCCCGGGCGTCCCGGGCCGCACCGTCCTCCGGGACGCCCGCTCCGACGGAGGCGAGGTCGCGGTCACGGGTCTCCCGGGCGCACGCCACGGCCACGACCGTGAGCAGCGCGGCGGCGATCACGTACAGCGCGATCGGCGTGGAGCCGCCGTACTCGGCGAGGAGCGCCGTGGCGATCAGCGGCGCGGGCGCCCCGGCAGCCACGGAGGAGAACTGGGCGCCGATGGAAGCGCCCGAGTACCGCATGCGTGTCGCGAACATCTCCGAGAAGAAGGCCGCCTGCGGGGCGTACATCGCGCCGTGCAGCACGAGTCCGACCGTGACGGCGAGCAGCAGGCTGCCGAAGGACCCGGCGTCGATGAGCGCGAAGAACGGGAACATCCACGCGCCCACGCCCACCGCGCCGATCAGATACACCGGCCGTCGGCCCAGCCGGTCGGACAGCGCGCCCCAGAACGGGATCACCGCGAAGTGCACGGCCGACGCGATCAGCACCGCGTTGAGGGCCGTCTGCTTGCTCAGGCCCGCCGACGTGGTGGCGTAGACCAGGATGAAGGCGGTGACCACGTAGTAGCTGATGTTCTCCGCCATCCTGGCGCCCATGGCGATCAGGATGTCCCGCCAGTGGTGCCGAAGCACCGCCACGAGCGGCATCTTCTCGACCTGGCCGGACTCCGCCTTGCGCTGCTCCGCCTGGGCCAGCGCGGCCTTGAACACCGGCGACTCGTCGACGGAGAGGCGGATCCACAGTCCGACGAACACCAGCACACCGGACAGCAGGAACGGTATGCGCCAGCCCCATGAGATGAAGGCGCTCTCCGACAGCACGGCGGTCAGCGCCGCCAGCACCCCCGTCGCCAGCAGTTGTCCCGCCGGAGCGCCCGTCTGCGGCCACGAGGCCCAGAAGCCGCGCCGGCGTGCGTCGCCGTGCTCCGACACCAGCAGCACGGCTCCGCCCCACTCACCGCCCAGTGCGAACCCCTGGACCAGCCGCAGAACCGTCAGCAGCACGGGAGCGGCGCTCCCGATGGTGGCGTGCGTCGGCAGCAGACCGATCGCGAACGTCGCCCCGCCCATCAGCAGCAGGCTCAGTACCAGCAGCTTCTTGCGGCCGAGGCGGTCCCCGTAGTGCCCGAACACCAGCGCCCCGAGCGGCCGGGCGGCGAACCCGACCGCGTATGTCAGGAACGACAGCAGGGTTCCCACGAGCGGATCGGAGTCCGGGAAGAACAGCTTGTTGAAGACCAGCGCAGCGGCTGATCCGTAGAGGAAGAAGTCGTACCACTCGATGGTCGTGCCGATGAGGCTCGCCGCGACGATGCGCCGCAGGTTCGAGGGCTCGGGTGGAGCGGTTGCCGAGGCGGCCATGAACACCACTTCCAGGCGTTGGCGGGGACGTATTCGTGTCGGCACAACGTAGGAAGCGGCACGTCACCATCACATATGGTGGGACACCATAGTTCTCCCTGTCGGAGTGCGCTAACCCACCATGGAGGCGGTGCCGGGCTCTCCGTGAGGCGCACCCGGACCCGGGCCGGACCCGGCGGGAGGCCCCGGGCGGCGGCTGGCTTCCGGCCGCTCGGGAACAACTCCCCGTCCGCCGCTCGGTCATTGCTCCCCGGTCCTCGGTCCAGGAAGCTCATCACCGGCGAGTCGACGAAGTGGCCGGAGTAGCCGTAGTGGCCGATATAGCCGACATGGCTGGACGAGAAGGGCGCTGTGAAAAGCTGTTCCGGGATGCCCCGCTTTACGGAACGAGGAGGGTCCTGAACCTGTCGCGCAGCGGCTCGCGCAGCTCTTGGTCCGGGTGCGTCGGCTGTTCGTCGAGCGGGAGGATGCCGGTCGCGCATGCCAGGGCGCGGGTCATCGCGACGGGCCTCGCCGCGACGGCCAGCGCGATGCTCTCGGCCCGCAGCCGCTGGTACTCGTCCCGTCGCGGATGCCGCCGGGACAAGCGCACCGAACGGCGGCCGGTCTGCCGAGTCCAGCCGAAGGAAGTCTTCCGGTTCGCTGTTCGACTCCCCAGCCCACGCGCCACGGAAGTCACCGTCTGCACGACGTCCAGCCGTGCGGGAAACGCTCCCTCGCCCCCGCAAGCTCAGCCCGCTCAACGCCCGCGGTCCTCGCCGCACCCGCGGATCGCGGGTGCGGCGAGGACCGCTCGAACTCCGTTCCGCCGCGCGGACACCGGGCCCCGGGGCCGGACGTGCCGCTCAGCGGTGAAAGGCGTCCCCGGCCTTTTCCTTCGCCTCGCGCATGTCGCCCATCGACTGTTCGGCGCGGCCCTCGGCGGTCATCCGCCCGTTGCCGACGGCGCGCCCCACCGCCTCCTTCACCTTGCCCCTGACCTGCTCGATCCGGGCCTGGGTCTTCCCGTCCGCGGCCATGACTCTCACTTCCCGAAGAACTCGACAACGGGTGCACGGCGTCGAATATCCGGAGCGCGCTCCGTCAAACCCGGTACGCACGAGAAAAGACAAGTGAACGGTCGGCTGTTCCTCAGGTGTGAATGCGCAGACCCGGGGCAACCGTGGGTTCGGAGGTTGATAAACATGGTCCCGTTGCTTCTGGTTCTCATACTCGCCGCGCTTCTCTTCGGTGCCGGATTCGCTCTCGAAGCGCTCTGGTGGATCGCCGCGATCGTGCTCGTCGTATGGCTGCTCGGCTTCGTCATCCGGCCGGCCGGGCCCGGGGGCGGCCGAGGACGCTGGTACCGCTGGTAGGGCGGCCTCGGCCGCCGTCCGTCCGGACGCGGGTGTCCCGGGAGGGCTTCTCCCGGGGCATCCGCGTTTCCCATGCCGGGACGGGCACCTCGCGGGCTCCGGACGTCAGGAACGGCGGCGCGGCCTGCCGGGCCGGGCACCCCGGCGCCCGGCCGGAGTACCGCCACGCCCGGTGGCCGCACCACGCCGGCCACCCGCCGCGGACGTGCCGCCGGCCGCCTCGCGCGCCGGGCGGCCGGAGCGCCGGGCCCCGCCCTTCGGCTGGTCCTTCGGCTGGTCCCGTGCCGTGCCCCTCGTCGTGCTCTTCGTCCCGTCCTTCGCCGTGCCCTTCGCTGTGCTCTTCGTGCTCTTCGTCGTGCCCTTCGGCGGCTCGGCGGGGGAGAGGCGCCGGCCCCGCGCGCTGTTGACGGTCCTCCCGCGGACGATGCCGATGAAGTCGTCCACCAGATCGGTGGTCCGGTCCTCCGGCCAGGACAGGGCGACGCCCGACCGAGGGGCGTCCGTCACCGGGCGGTAGGTGAGGTCCCTGCGATGGTGCAGACGGGCGAGGGACTGGGGGACCACCAGCACACCCACCCCCGCGGCCACGAGTGCGATCGCGTCCGCCGTCGTCGCCGGCCGCTCAACCGCGGGACGGCCCGGCAGGCCCTGCCACGGGAGGGTGTCGTCCAGCGGGTGGAACACGACGTCGTCGGCCAGGTCCTCCAGGGCGACCTCGTCGACGGCCGCGATCGCGTGGTCCTTCGGTACGACGACGACCGTCGTCTCCGTGTAGAGCGGGATGGCGCTGAAGACGGTGCGGTCGACGGGCAGCCGGACCACACCGGCGTCGGCCGCCCCCTCGCGCAGCAGGCGCTCCGCCTCGGCGGCAGGTACCGCGAGCAGGTCCAGAGGAGTGCCGGGCAGCCGCTCCTGCCAGATGCGCACCCATTTGCCGGGGGTCACGCCCGGGACGTACGCGAGTCTGAACGAGGGGGGAGCTTCCGAGCCGGTCACCGCTCCAGGTTATCCGGCGTGGTTCGAGCCCGTGCACATGCTCGATATCCTGGAGCCATGACGTCGCACCACGGCACCCAGACCATGAAGCCCGCCACGGCGGCGAAGAAGCTGGGTGTGTACCTCGAGGCCACCCCTGCGGAGTTCCGGGAGGGTGTCGTCTCGCGGGACGAACTCAACGCGCTCCAGGCCGACCCGCCCGAGTGGCTCCGCGAGCTGCGGAGCCACGGCCCGCACCCCCGGCCCGTCGTCGCGGCGAAACTGGGCGTCTCCATCTCGGGCCTGGCCCGGGGCGGGGTCACCGAGGCCCTGACAACGGAGCAGATCGAGGCACTGAAGCAGGAGAGCCCGGAGTGGCTCCAGCGCGAGCGCGCGACCCAGGCCGAGGTGCGGAAGGAGGCCGTGCGCCTCAAGGAGAGGCGCGCCGCGAAGGAAGCCGGGGCCGAAGAGCGTTCCTGAGGCGCGGCTGCGCAAGGCGGCGCCGGCCCGGTTTCCGGTCCTCTTCCGGGGTCCTGCCTTCTTCCGGCCCTGGTCCTGTGCTCTTCCGGGGTCCCGTCTGCCTCCCGGGTCCCGTCTGCCTCCCGGGTCCTGCCAGGTTTCCCGGTCCGCTCCGTCTCCCGCCGTCTCCCGGTCCGTCTCCCCGGTCCGGCCGGTGTTCGAGCCGGGTAGGGCACCAGCCCCGGTCCGCGACCTCCGGGTTGCGTGCGTGTGCGCCGAGCCCCCGTCCCACCGGTGAACGTGACCACCCTGCGGGCTTCGGGCGCCGGGTTTCGGGCTCCGCCGTACGGCACCGGCATCGGCAACCGGGCGCCGGAGTGACCAGGGCACGGCCGTGCCCCGGGGCCCGTGCAGGCCCCGGGGCACGGAACGGGCGGCGGGCGGTCAGCTCCGGCCGGCGCGGCGCCTGCGCGTCACCACGAGGATGCCGGCACCCGCCGCGACCGTCGCGGCAGCGGCGCCCGCGATCACCGGCGTGGCGCTGGAACCGCCGGTCTCCGCGAGAGGCGGCGTGCTCGGCGCCGGAGCGGGCGGGGCCTCGGAGCTGGGAGGCTCCGTGGCGGGAGGCTCCGTGCCGGGCGGTTCCGTGGCGGGAGGCTCCGTGGCGGGAGGCTCCGAGCTGGGCGGTTCCGAGGCGGGAGGCTCCGTGGCGGGAGGCTCCGAGCTGGGCGGTTCCGAGGCGGGAGGCTCCGAGGCCGGCGGTTCCGAGCTGGGCGGTTCCGAGGGCTCCGGCTCCTGAGGCGGCTCCGAGGGCTCCGGGGTCTCGCATACGGGCGCGGTCTTGGTCTCGTCGCGCGAGAAGCGTTCCCCGTCGCCTGCCTTCACCACAAGCCGCACCTGGATCTCGGCCTTGTGCTCGGGCAGTTGCAGGGTCTTGCTGAAGTCACGCCCGAACTCCTGCGTGGGCAGCAGGTCCTTGCCGTCGGCAGTGATCGTCACCGTGTTGGTGACCCGGGAGCTGTACGCCTTGAGGTCGACGGTGACCTCGGAACACGTCACCGTCCAGACGGGCGTGTGGGCCGAGGCCGGAGCCGCGTTCAGGCCCACTCCGACCAGTCCGAAGGCAGCGCCCGCTATAAGAGCGCCCGAGCGCTTCCACGCACGGGTGGGTGCATTCATCAATCCTCCATGGATGTCCTGACACATGGTCTGACGGCAGCGCACAGTACTCCTCCCGTACAGCACGGTTCACTCCGCCCCCGATAACGACTTGGTTCCCATCGCCCTGACGGACACCGCCCGTTCAGGTGTGCGATTCGGCGGCTCGGCGAGGGACCGTCGCCGCGGCGGGCAGGACCCGGCGGCGTCGCGCGGCAGGAGCAGGAGCAGGAGCAGGAGACCCGGCCTCGCCTGCGCACCGGCACCACTCCACGTCCGCCGGGGAGGTGGGACCTCTGTGCTCTGGCCGCGCGGGGCCGCGCGGGGGCGAGCGGGGTGAGCCCGGTACTGAGGACGCCACCGACCGCCTCGTGGCCGGAGCGGTCCAGTGGGCCGCGACCACGGCACCCGAGGCGGAGGTCGGCTCCGTCGTGGTCCCGGGTGAGCCGCTGACCGTGCTCGAAGCGGAGTCCCGGGAGGCCGAACCCGACGTGGTGGGTTCCCGCAACGGCACCCGCAACGGCACCGGCAGCTGAGGGGCTTCCTTCCCGCCCCGGGGCACGCTCCTCCCATGTCTATGCCCATCTCTATGCCCATGTCTATGCCCGGGCCCAGGCCCGGGCACCGCCGGGGAAGCACCGGCCATGTGCGTGCGTGGGTCGTCCCACCGCGCCGGGCCCAAGAGTTGCCGATCGATCTGAACGCGCACCCGGGGGCGTCCGTATGGAACTCAGCGGGTCCCCCACAGCCGTTCGCGTCCACGCGCGAACCGGCAGAGACGCACAGGAGTTCCATTGAGAAGAAGTTCACGCAGGCGCTCAACGGGCGGCAGGAGAGTAGTCGCGACCTCGATCGCGCTCATGCTGGGCGGTGGCGGGCTCATCGCCGTCAACACCTATGCCTCGGCCGGCGAGGGGTGGGGGAAGTCACAGGACCGGACTCTCGGTGCCGGTGCCTCTGCCTCCACCATCAAGTGCCCCGAGGCCGCGAACGGGCTCTCGGAGGTGCCCGATGCGGCGCGGCGCGAGGTCGACAGGGAACTGGCCGCGATGGACAGCCAGATCACGGAGGCGTACAAGCGCTTCGCCGAGCAGCGGGAGCAGGTTGCCCAGGACCCGGGATTCGCCGAGAACGCGGTCCTCGGTCCCCTGGAAGACAAGCGGACGGCGAGCCTGGACCGCATCGCCACGGCGATCGGCCGTGTGGGCGATCGGCCCAAGGGCCTCGAGTCCATGGCGGCCTGCGAGTTGAAGCAGGACGAAGCCGACGACGGTGGGAACCAGGGTGGCAACGGCCAGGGTCAGGACGGTGGTCAGAACGACGGTGGTCAGGACGATGGCGGTCAGGGCGGTGGCGGTGGCGGTCAGGCGGGCAATGGCCCGGTGCAGGCCGACTTCGTCGACATCAAGTCCGTCAAGCCGAACGCGGGCGACCCGCGCAACCGGCGCGGCGTCTCCCGTGGTGTCTTCAAGACGAGCTGCGGGGTGAACGAGAACGGCAAGTTCAACCCGGACAACGTGATCGTCGCACCCGGTGTCGCCAACGGCGCGCACCATATGCACGACTACATCGGCAACCAGGCCAACGACGCGTTCGCCAGTGACGACGATCTCGCCGCGGGCGAGACGACCTGTGTGAACCAGGGCGACCGGTCGTCGTACTTCTGGCCGGTGCTGCGGCTCCAGAACGGGCAGCAGGAGGACGACGCCGACGCCGACGGCGGCGGCAAGGACCAGAACGTCGGCGAGATCCAGACACCGTCGCAGGTGACCATGGACTTCGTGGGCAACCCGCGGTCCAAGGTGACGGCGATGCCGCGGCTTCTGCGGATCATCACCGGCGACGCCAAGGCGTTCGTCAACGGCGACGCCAACGCGAACGCCTCCTGGAGCTGCACCGGCTTCGAGAACCGCCAGCTGAAGGACAAGTACCCGATCTGCCCCCAGGGCAGCCAGGTGGTGCGGACGTTCAAGTTCCAGAGCTGCTGGGACGGCCAGAACACCGACAGCGCCAACCACCGCACCCATGTCGCCTTCGCCCAGGCCAACGGCGCCTGCCCCAACGGCTTCCGCGCCATCCCGCAGCTCGTGCAGCGCATCGTGTACGACGTGCCGCCGCCGGTCTTCGGCGGGGCCAACCCGAGCGTCTTCGCCGTCGACTCCTTCCCGGAGCAGCTGCACAAGCCCATCACCGACCACGGCGACTTCATCAACGTCTTCGACCAGAACCTGATGGAGGAACTCGTGAGCTGCATCAACGAGGGACGCGAGTGCGGTCCCGACGATGCAGGCGCACCTCCGGCGGACGATGGAGGCAACGGCGGTAACGGTGACGGCGGTAACGGCGAGGGCGACGGAGGCAACGCAGGCAACGGAGGCGACGGAGGCAACGCAGGCAACGGAGGCAACGGAGGCAACGGCGACGGAGGCAACGCAGGCAACGGCGACGGAGGCAACGGAGGCGACAACGAGGAGAACCCCGGCGACCCGGCCCCGCCCAACGAGGGCGCCGCGGGCGGCCAGGAGGCACCCGGTGCCCCCGGCGGCGACGGTGAGCCCGGCGCGGCCGCCGGTGCGGGGCAGGACTCCGGCCAGGACGGTGCGGGGCAGGACTCCGGCCAGAATGGTGAGGGCCAGAACGGATCCGGCCCCGCTGACAACGGCGCTGCTGACAACGGCTCCGGCGACAACGGCGCTGCTGACAACGGCAACGGGGACCCTAAGGCGCCGGATGGCGGCGGCGAGGTGAAGAACGGCGAGGTTCTCGCCAATTCCTCCGCCGGGTCCTCCGCCGGGTCGTCGACGGGTTCGTCCGCCGGTACGAACGACTCCGCGCAGACCGGTGCGGGCGACGGCGAGCCCGCCGCCCAGCCCACCGAGGCAGCTGCGGGGAACGCCGCCGAGCCCAACGGCGGCGGCAGCCCCCTGGCAGGCAGCCAGGGTGGCGGGCTCGCCGAGACCGGTGCGCAGCTGTGGCCGTCCGCGGCCGGGGCCGTACTGCTCGTGGCGGGTGTGCTGCTGCTGCGTACCCGCCGTCCGCAGAGTGCGGCGGCTCGTCGCCGGTGACCCGGATCCTTCCCCCATGCCCGGCCGGCCCTCGTCCCGACGGGGGCCGGCCGGGCTGTGTGAGCGCTCCGCTCGCTTCGGCCGGGCGGTGGCTCAGTGCGGGAGCCCCGGCACCGGATCGCTGGACGTGACGGTGAACAGGCCGCCGTCGGGGTCGCGGAGGCTCACCCAGTCGTCCGCGCGGGCCGGGTCGCCCGGATCACCGACGACCCGGCCGCCGAGCCCGACGGCCGTCCTTACGGCGAAGTCCACGTCCGGCACGTAGAAGTACACGTGCCAGCGGGGGCGGATGTGCGGGTCGGGCGCTTCTCCGACCGCGCCGCCGGTGATCCGGGCGACCATGTCGCCCTGGTGCCGCAGGACGACATGGTCGTCCTCATAGGTCACTTGGCAGCAACCGGGCTGCGCGCAGGCCCAGTCCAGCACCTCGGCGTAGAAGATCGCCGCCTCGAAGGCATCGCGGGTGCGCAGTTCCAGCCAGGCCGGGGCCTTGTCGGTGCCCATGCTCCAGTCGGGGATGGCCCTGCCCTGCCAGATGCCGAACACGGCGCCGTCGCGGTCCGCGGCCAGCGCCGCCCGTCCGGTGCCGAAGCTGAGCGGGCCCACCGCCACCGTTGCGCTGCGCTCCTGGATCCGGGCCGCGGTCGTATCCGCGTCGTCGACCGCGAAGTACGGTGTCCACGCCACCGCGACCGAGAGGCTGTCCGCGAGGGCTCCTACGCCGGCGACCGGAGTGCCGTCGAGGAAGCCGACGGAGAACTCCTCACCGAGCCGGGTGGGACGGAACGCCCACCCGAGCACCTCGGAGTAGAACTCTTCCGCCGTCGGGAGGTCACGAGCCATGAGGCTCACCCAGCACGGAGCGCCGAACAGCGCATGACTTGACGTAGACACGACAGCCGCCCATCTCCACGCCGCGCGTGTCCGGGCACGCGGGACTGGAACCTCCACGCTACTCCGCTCCTCCGGTGCCCGCCGTACCGCGTCACTCCCGGTGACCGGGACCCGCACGGAGGTGAGAGAGTCCCTGGACTGCGCCGGTTCGCCGGCGCGCGGGCTCACCCCGCGGCGCGCGGTAGACCGAGCGCGCTGCGGACCCGTCGAGCGCGGCCCCGCCCACCTCGGGTCCGGTACGGCACGGCGGCACGTGCGGCAAGGCAGGTACGGCACGGCGGCACGTGCGGCACGGCAGGTACGGCACGGCGGCACGTGGGGCACGGCCTGGATCAGCCTTCCAGCAGGACGACCTCCAGTGTGCGGGGCCCGTGGACGCCCTCCACCCGGTCCAGCTCGATGTCGCTGGTCGCCGACGGCCCGCTGATCCAGGTCAGCGGACGCGTCGGGTCCAGCCGCTCCAGTGCCGACGGCACGGAGTCCACGACCTGCCCGGGGACCCGCACCACGCAGATGTGATGGTCCGGCACCAGGGTGATCCGGCGGCGACCCTGCCCCGGGCCGCCGTCCAGCACGACCGTCCCGGTCTCCGCGACGGCGACCGCGCAACCGGTCAGCACGCTGTCCACGGCGTCCAGTTCGACGGGCGTCGCCCTCGGATCGTCCGGGCACAGCCGGACGCCCGCCGCGGCGGCCGCCGCGGGCCACCGCTCCGGCAGTCCTTCCGGGACCAGGAGCGTGCGGGCGCCCCGAGCGGCCAGCAGCCCGGCGACGAGTACGGGCAGCCGGGCCGGGGACACCCGGTGCACGAGCGCCCGGTAGTCCGCGAGGTTCCGGGCCAGCAGGTCGGCGGCCGCGTCAGGGGCGCGTGCTCCGTCGGGACGGCCCCCGGTGACCGGCACGTCCTCCGGCCGCTCCTCGCGTGGTACGTCCGCCAGCGCCCGCCGCACCCGGCCGAGCACCGTGTCCCTGTCGCTCATTCCGGACTCCCCTGGCCGCGTGTGCGTGCCCACCAGTCGCGGAACGACTCCGGTGGGACCTCGGGGAGCGCCCGGGTCCCGGTCCAGGCCCTTCCCGGCCCCGGCAGGCGCCGTGGGTGCAGCCGACGGGTGCGGGAGGCGATGCGCTGGGCCGTGCGCAGCGCGGCCGGGTGGTCCAAGGTCCAGCGGGCCGCGCGCATCGCCGCGCGCTCCGCCGCGTGCCCTCGCGCCGGGCGGATGACGGCCTTCTTCCCGCCGCGGGTCACGATGCCGCCCTCGGCGACCCGCTCCCGCAGATGGACCAGGACCTCGGGGATGTCGATGGCGACCGGGCACACCTCGTAGCAGGCGCCGCACAGGGACGAGGCGAAGGGGAGCGAGGCGTCCAGCTCGCTTTCGGTGCCGCGCAGTTGGGGGGTGAGGATCGCGCCGATCGGGCCGGGGTAGGGCGAACCGTACGCGTGTCCGCCGGCCCGCTCGTACACCGGGCAGACGTTCAGGCAGGCGGAGCAGCGGATGCAGCGCAGCGCCTGGCGTCCCACGGTGTCGGCGAGCGTGTCGGTGCGGCCGTTGTCCAGCAGGACGAGATGGAAGGCGCGCGGGCCGTCGGCGCCGCCCGCCCGCGCCCCCGCCTCTGCCCGCGTCTCCGTCCCGGTCCGCGTTCCCGCCCGCGCCCCTGGCCGCGCCTCTGCCGCCGCCCGGGCCTCTGCCGCCGCCCGGGCCTCTGCCGCCGTCTCCGCCGTCTCCGCCGTCTCCGCCGTCTCCGCCGTCTCCGCCGTCCCCGTCCACATACTGGTGTACGGGTTCATCCGCTCGGCTGTGGAGGAGCGCGGCAGGAGTTGGAGGAACACCCCCAGGTCCCGCCACGTCGGCACGACCTTCTCGATGCCGACCACCGAGATCAGCGTCTCCGGCAGTGTCAGGCACATCCGGCCGTTGCCCTCCGACTCGACCACCACCAGAGTGCCGGTCTCGGCGACCATGAAGTTGGCGCCCGAGATCGCGACCTTCGCGCGCAGGAACTTCTCCCGCAGATGCAGCCGGGCGGCTTCGGCCAGTTCGGTCGGGTTGTCGCCGAGGCCGTCCGGGGCGGGCCGGCCCCAGTCCGCCATCCGGGCACGGAAGATGTCGCGGATCTCGGCCCGGTTGCGGTGGATCGCCGGTACCAGGATGTGCGAGGGCCGGTCCTCGCCCAACTGCACGATCAGCTCGGCGAGATCGGTCTCGCAGGCGGTGATCCCGGCGCGGCCCAGCGCCTCGTTGAGCCCGATCTCCTGGGTGGTCATGGACTTGACCTTGAGGACCTCCGTCTCGCCGGTGGCGCGGACGAGTCGGGTGACGATCCGGTTCGCCTCGGCCGCGTCCGCGGCCCAGTGGACGGTTCCGCCCGCGGCCGTCACGGCGGCCTCGGTCTGGACCAGGTAGTGGTCCAGATGGCGCAGCGTACGTTCCTTGATCGCGGCCGCCGCCGCGCGCAACCGCGGCCAGTCCGCGAGTTCCGCGACAGCCCTGGCCCGCTTGTCGCGGATGGTGTGTGTCGCGTGCCGCAGATTGCCGCGGAGGGTGCCGTCGCGGGTGGCCGCGGCCGCCGCCCTGGGGAACGACGGCATCCCGAGATACGTACCGCTCAACGGACGTCCTCCTCCGTGCTTGCCAGGATCTCGGCGATGTGGACGGGCCGCACCGGCGAGCCGAGCCGGGCGAGGGTGCCGCCGATGTGCATCAGACACGAGTTGTCGACCATGCACACCGCCCCGGCGCCGGTGGCGCGGATGCGGCGTGCCTTGTCCGCTCCCATGGCGGCCGACACGGCGGCGTTCCTCACCGCGAAGGTCCCGCCGAATCCGCAGCACTCCTCGGCGCCTTCGAGTTCCCTGAGCACCAGCCCGCCGACGTGCTCCAGCAGCCGCCGCGGCCGGTCGCCGAGCCCGAGCACCCGAAGGCCGTGGCACGTCGGATGGTAGGTGACGGTGTGCGGGTAGTACGCCCCGACGTCCGTCACCCCGAGCACGTCGACCAGGAACTCCGTCAGTTCGTACGTGCGCGGGAGCGAGGCCGCCGCCGCATCGGCGAGTGCCCGGCCGCGCCCTTCGGCGGCGGCCCTGGCACCGATCCTCGGATGGTTGTCACGGACCATCGCCGCGCACGAGGCGGACGGCGTGACGACGTGGTCGTAGCCGTCGAAGGCGGCGGCGTGGCGGCGTACCAGGGGCTCCGCCTGGTGCCGGTAGCCGCTGTTGTACTGCGGTTGCCCGCAACACGTCTGCGCGGGCGGGAAGTCCACCTCCACGCCAAGGCGTTCCAGGAGCCGGACGACGGCCCGGCCGGTGCGAGGGAAGAGCGTGTCGTTGACGCATGTGACGAAGAGGGCTACCCGCATGGCCGTCCTTCCCGGCAACCGCCGCCACCACAGTATCCCCGCAGGTCCCGGCCGGGCGGCGGAACGGCAGCCGCCGGGCCGCAGTGCCGCAGTGCCGCCGGGTACGCGTGTCCTGGGCGTTCGACCGGCGCGGGCCGGGCCCTCGGCCGCGGAGGACGCGGGCGGGCGTTCGCCGGCCGAGGACCGGCGGCGCTGGGCGGGGCGGGCGTTCGCCGGCCGGGCTTCAGCGGCCCTGGTCACGGTGGTGCTGGTGACCCCGGCCCTGGTGACGGTGGTGCTGGTGACGCCGGTGCCGGTCACGGCGGCCCTGGTGACGCCGGTGCTGGGCGGGGGTCGCCGCTCGCCGACCTGGCCTGCGGGAGAGGAGCGCCGCGCCCCGCCCCGGTGGGTCGTGGACCTCTGCCGGGGCCGGGGCGGCAGCCGCCGGGGTCAGCCCCCGACGACGCCCGACTTGGCGATGCTGATCCTCGCCTTGGTGGCGCCGCTGCGCGAACCCAGCGACTCGATCCGCTTCACGATGTCCATGCCCTCGACGACCTCGCCGAACACGACGTGCTTGTTGTCCAGCCAGTCGGTGACGATGGTCGTGATGAAGAACTGCGAGCCGTTGGTGTTCGGGCCCGCGTTGGCCATGGACAGCTGGCCGGGCTTGGTGTGCTTGATCTGGAAGTTCTCGTCGGCGAACTTCTCGCCGTAGATGCTCTTGCCGCCCGTGCCGTTACCGGCCGTGAAGTCGCCGCCCTGGAGCATGAAGTCGGGGATGACGCGGTGGAAGCCGGAGCCCTCGTACCCGAAGCCGTGCGCACCGGTGGCCAGCTCGCGGAAGTTCCGCGCGGTCTTGGGGACCACGTCGTCGAACAGTGTGAAGACGATCCGCCCGGCGGGCTCGTCGTCGATGGTGATGTCGAAGAAAACGTCGTTACTCATGGGGTCCATGCTGTCATCCGCGCTCGCGCGGGGTCACACCAGACCCCTCCGGCCGGGCGGGTGTCCGCGCCGGGAGCGGAGCGCGCCGCCGCCCCGCTCACCCGGTCGCGTGTGCGGCACGCTCCCGTGGCGGCGACGGCCGCCCATCCGGTCCGGTCGGTTGCGCAGGGTCAGCGCAAGGCGGATTCTGGACCTGACGAAACCGGCCGGTGAGGGCGTCATGGACAACGCGAGAAGGGCGACCGAGGGCGCCGACTTCCGCGGGCCGCTCGACGTCACGAGCGCCGCCACGTTCGTGCTCGACGAGCACGACGCCGTCATCGGCTGGAGCCCCGCGGCGCAGGAACTCCTCGGCTACCGGACGGACGAGATCATCGGGCGTCCCGTCGCCGTGTTCCTGGCGCCCGGCGGGGCTCCCGCGCCCGGCGCCGCACCGGACCCCCGGGCGGCAGCCGGCCGGGCCGCCGACGCGGCCGGCGGCCCCCTGGTCCCGCCCTTCCCCGAGCATCGTGTGCACACCGCGGTCCACCGCGACGGCCACCGGATGCAGCTCGCCACCGCGGTCTGCCCGCTCTCCGGGACGGGGCGGGCGGAGCGCGTCGTCGTGGCGGCCGACCGGGACCGGCTGCGGGAGTGGGAGTCCCGCCTCGCCATGCTCCAGGGACTGGCCACCGAGTCGCCCCTGGGCTTCGCGATCTACGACACCGGCCTCCGCCTCGTCTGGTGCAACGCCGCCTCGGAGCGGGAGATCGGGCGCCCGCTCGCCCAGACCCGCGGCGAGCCGGCCCAGGAGCTCTACCCCAGGGGCGGGTTCGTGACCCCGGGCTACCCGGAGACGCTCCACGCCGTCATGCACCGGGTGCTCGACACCGGCGAGCCGTTCCTCGATCTGCACTTCCGCGCGGAGCAGCCCAGCGACCCGGGCAGGGAACACGTGTGGTCCTGCTCGTACTACCGCCTGCAGGACGCCGGCGGCCGTGTCCTCGGCGTGTGCGAGGACGCCTTCGACATCTCCGACCGCTACGAGGCGCAGCGCCAGGTGAGCCTTCTCGTCGAGGCGGGCCGCACCGTCGGTACGACACTGGACGTGCTCGTCACGGCCGGCGAACTCGCCGCGGTTGCCGTGCCGGATTTCGCCGACCGCGTCGACGTGGACCTGGCCCCGGCCGTACTGGCGGGCGAGGTACCGGGCGGCACGGGCCGGGGGACGGCGGAACTGCTCCGTGCCGCGTCCTCCGGCGCCGCGGCTGCCCAGGCCCCCGGGAGCGCGGACGGCACCGGGCCGGACGGGGGCACCGGGCCGGACGGGGGCATCGGCGCGGGCCGGCTCCGCCCGCTGCCGGTCGCCTACGCCGAGGGCTCGCCGCAGCACCGCAGCCTCGCCTCCGGCGGGCTCGTGCTGGACGACGGCACCCTGGTCGTGCCGCTGCGCGCCGGGGGCGGCGTGCTGGGGATCGCCACGTTCGTGCGCGACGGCCTGCGGGGCTTCTTCGACCACGGCGCGGTGGCCGTGGCGGACGAACTCGTCGCCCGCGCCGCGGTGTCCGTCGACAACGCCCGCCGCTACACCCGGGAGAGGGAGTCCGCACTGGCACTCCAACGGCAGCTCCTGCCGCAGCACCTGCCGGCCGGCTCGGCCGTGGAACTGGCCTGTCGATACCTGCCCACGGACGACCTCAGCGGGGTCGGCGGGGACTGGTTCGACGTCATCCCGCTGTCCGGTGCGCGGGTCGGACTGGTCGTCGGCGACGTGGTCGGGCACGGCCTGCACGCGGCGGCCACCATGGGCCGGCTGCGCACCACGGTGCGCGCGCTGGCGCCCCTGGACCTGCCGCCCGACGAACTCCTCAAGCGGCTCGACGACCTCGTCGGGCAGTCCGCCCAGGACAGCGCCGACGCCCTCGGGACGCTCACCGGCGACGACGACGTCGCGGCCGGAGCGACCTGCCTGTACGCCGTCTACGACCCCGTGTCGAGGCGCTGCACCATGGCGCGCGCCGGGCATCTTCCCCCGGCGGTCGTGGAGCCCGGTGGACGCGTCGCATTCCCCGACCTGCCGGCCGGGCCGCCGCTGGGGCTCGGCGGCCTGCCCTTCGAGTGCCTCGACGTCGAACTGCCCGTCGGCAGTCTGCTCGCGCTCTTCACGGACGGCCTCGTCGAGGCCCGGGACCAGGACATCGACAAGGGGCTGGACACCCTGGCACGGGTACTGGCCGAAGGCGCGGACTCGCTGGAGGACCTGTGCGACCGGGCCGTGTCCGAGCTGCTGCCCGACGGCACGACCAGCGACGACACCGCGTTGCTACTGGTACGGACCAGGGAGCTGGACGACCGCAGGGTGGCCGTCTGGAGCCTGCCGGCGGAGCCGGTCGCCGCCGGCCGAGCCCGCCGGCTCGTGGCCGCCCGGCTGCGCGACTGGGGGCTGGACGAACTGGTCCTCACCACCGAGCTGATCGCCAGCGAACTCGTCACCAACGCGGTCCGGTACGCCGGAGGGCTGCTGCACCTGCGGCTCATCCACGACCGGACCCTGGTGTGCGAGGTCGCG